>NZ_JAVJUO010000139.1:0-9135 GCF_040220555.1 Coleofasciculus sp. C1-SOL-03 | reverse complement strand
GTGGCGTGGCACACCTTATTTGATGAATTAGAATGGAACCCCGAAACCGTAGGGGCGCAAAGACTTGCGCCCGATTCAATGATAAAATCTATTCCACAATTTTAGTTGTGTCAAGGTAGTGGCGTGGCACACCTTATTTGGTGGATTAGAATTGTAGGGGCGCATGGCATGCGCCCGATTTCACCGCCAAATCTATCCCACAATTTTAGCTGTGTCAAGGTAGTGGCGTGGCACAGCTAAAATGGTGAAATGGTAAATTAGCTGAACGTTCCGTTAGTGGTGAGATAGGGCGGGTTTTGCTGTTCCGTTAGTGGTGAGATAGGGCGGGTTTTGCTGTTCCGTTAGTGGTGAGATAGGGCGGGTTTTGCTGTTCGGTTAGTGGTGAGATAGGGCGGGTTTTGCTGTTCGGTTAGTGGTGAGGTAGGGCGGGTTTTGCTGTTCCGTTAGTGGTGAGATAGGGCGGGTTTTGCTGTTCGGTTAGTGGTGAGGTAGGGCGGGTTTTGCTGTTCGGTTAGTGGTGAGGTAGGGCGGGTTTTGCTGTTCCGTTAGTGGTGAGATAGCTGAGTTGAATTCCTAAACCCGCCCCTACAATTCCTAAACCCGCCCCTACAATTCCTAAACCTGCCCCTACAATGGATAAACCCGCCCCTACAATGGATAAATCCGCCCCTACAATGGATAAATCCGCCCCTACAATGGATAAATCCGCCCCTACAATTCCTAAACCTGCCCCTACAATTAAATTATAACTACAATTGAATTGTGACTTAGTATGACCAATTTAGATATTCGCCAACTTGGAATTAATCTCAATCATTGGTATGTTGTCGCCCGTAGCGATGAGGTGAAATCTAAACCTATCGGCGTCACCCTTTGGCATCAAAATATTGTTATTTTTCGCGATAGTACGGGTGAAATTCATGCCTTAGAAAACCGTTGTCCCCATCGCCAGGTGCAATTGAGTCATGGTCAAGTTAAGGGAGATTTGTTAGAATGCGCCTATCACGGATGGCAGTTTAAGACAACGGGAAATTGTGTTTTTGTTCCCTATTTAGCCGAAAATCAAAAATTGCCGAATTGTGCAATTCGGGCTTATCCGGTGCGGGAAAAAGATGGGTTTATTTGGCTGTTTCCAGGGGAGGGGGATAGGAACATTCGACAACCGATGGGACTCCCGGAGTGGGAGGATCTGAATTATATTGCTACGGTTTCTCGGATTGACTGTAATGCCCATTATTCGTTTTTAATTGAGAATTTGATGGATATGTATCATGGGCATTTGCATCAGGATTTACAAGCGTGGGCTGATCCGGTTTTGGTGGATATCCATGAGGATGACTATCGGGTAAATGCTCATTATCAGGCGAAGAGTTATTATAAGATTGATAAGATTTGGTCAATTTCTCAGTTGTTTTTTCCGGCGCTGCGGCGTTTGCATCCGGAACCGTTGGATGTGAGTTATGTTTATCCCCATTGGGTGTCGAGTTTGGGGGAGGATTTTAGGATTTATTGTTTATTATGTCCGGTGAATTTAAGGGAGACTCGCGCCTATTTGGTTCATTTTACGTCGCTGAATGCGTTTTGGCGGTTGCATAAGTTACCGGTTTGGTTTCGGCGGTGGATTAAGGATAGTTTGTTTGGTTCGGCGCAGGGGTTGTTGGATGGGTTGGTGCGTCAGGATGTGCAGATGATTGAGGAGGAACAGTTGGCGTATTTGGCGCATCCGCAAGGGAGGGGGTATGAGTTGAATCGGGCGTTGGTGAGTGTGCAACGGTTGATGGGTAAGCAGGGGGATTTGTCGGGGCGGGTTTAGGGATTGAATTGGGAATTTTGCTGATACTGTTTGTGGCAAAACCCGCCCTTTGTTAAGGTTGAATGTATGTTTTACGTTGGTATGTTCGCTGTTACGTTGATGGGCTAAAGCCCAAACTACGAACGATGTTATCCTGGTGGTTTAGTAATGATTATTGCGTCTGATATTACTGTGTAGTTTTTTCCTTCCCAGGTGAAGTTTAAGGTTCGTCCGGGAGATGAAGAGATTTTATCTAAGTAAGCTGTTATTCTAGCGTCGAGAAGCGGTTTGGCGCGTTTCAATTTCCAGGATTGAAAGAAGTCTGAGGGGTCAATGAGAACTAAGAATAAGCGATTCGAGGCGTCAAATCGACGGATACCTTGATTTTCGTACAGCCATTTGATTAGATTATTGGGGTTTGTCTTTGCTTGTTGAATCAGTTTTTGCCGAAAATTCGTGAGTTCAGAGAGTAAGGTTTGGGTGTCTTCGGCGGGATGATCACTGGCTTTTTTCCATAAGTCTGAGAGTAATTGACTGTCAGGAAGATTAGGGCTAAATGTGACTTGATGCTGACGCGCCCATTGTTTCAATCGTGTAAGTTCTGGACGCTTGTTTTCTGAACGACGGTATTGTTTGATGTATCCTTCAGGAAAATAAGTAACTTTCAGGTCAAAAGGAACATTATTTATAAAAAAGTCTATTTTTTTGATTAAGCCTACCGCAGGTAATACTTGAGCATGATCACGGAAAATGTCTTCAATTATTATTGATGTCCAATGGTTGTACCATGAACATAAAACGTAACCTCGCATACTATGGTGAAGCTCATTCTCAATACTGTTTGAGAGTTGGTCATAGTTATGGATTTTCTTAACGTAGTTGTCTATAATTGTTCTTTCCAGGCTATTTTGATGCAAACCACCCCAGTCAAAAGTTTCTAGACGATAGAGTTGATTGACGAGTTCTGGCTCTTGTTGACGACGTGTTTCTCGCTCTGAGGCGTAAATTTGTTGGATGGTGGAATTAATGATGGTGTCATTAATCGAGGTGGTATTAAAGGCTTCTTTTAATAAATCTCGTGCTGAGTTGGATTGGGGGGTTAAAGCGGCGAATGCGAATAATTGGTATAAGTGTTCACGGCGCGATAATGAACGTAGTTTAAGAAAACGTAGCCCGTCATTGGTTTGGGATAATTCTCTGATGCGATTGTCTCGAAACCAGGCTTGTGCTGTCTCAAAGTCCATCGAGTTAATGTTTGGCTAATGGGGAAAAGTATCTGACCAACCGCGAATGCTTTTCAATCGCGAAATTTTGTTTAAATCAGCGTTAGGGTTGCCGAAAACTAGGGCAACATCATGCTTAAGACTCCCTTTTCGGTTGTCTTGGACGACGGAACGGGCTGAATAGTTACAGGGGAATTGTCCGAGGTAGTTTAGGTTTGATGATGGTTGTGAGGTGTCTATGAGTTGTTTGATAAATGCCCAGTGTTTCTGTTGTCTGGCATTATAAAGTAAGACGAGGAAGCCGTCGTCTCGTAGGATGGCGGAACAGTCGGTTAAGAAGGCGCTCATGGTTTGATTGTAGAGGGTGGCAGTTTTGGCGCGTTCTTTGGCGTTTGAGATGACGATTTCTGAGTCAAAGTTGGGTTCAATTCCTAAGATGCTATTCCACAGTTCACTGAGTTCTAGGTAGGGAATGCGATCGCTGTGTGGGGGATCGGTTATAATTAGGTTGATTGATTGCTTGGGCAGGTGCTTGAGTTCCTGTTGACAAGGGGCGCAGATGATGCTACATTTTGCGTTGTTTTGGTAGAATTGATCGAGGGTTTCACTGATAGTAGTACCTTGCAAGGGATCACCGTTTTTGATCGCGTTTAAGAGTTTGGTAACGCGCCGCTCGAAACAGTTCCAAACGTTTACTTCAAAGTGTAATGGGGGTCGCCAGTAGCCAATTACCCAACTCCCGACTTCTGTTTTTTTTGAGGGATTCCCGTTGGTTTTGCCTCTGCCTGTAACGGCGAATACCATCTTGGTCATTTGTCCAGAGGCTGCGGTTAGGCATAGCTTCATGGCGGGTTGGGCGGCTTGGGGAAGTTGGTTAATTTGGTTGATGATTAAGTCGAGGTTATGTTGGGCGCGACCTGTGATGAGGTCGGATAGGGTGAGTTGGGGGGTGGCGTTTATGCGGCTGTTGGCGAAGAATTTAGGGGGACGAATGGTTCTGCTTTTGTAGGTTGAAAAGGTTTGGATGAGTTGAATGTCTTCGGGTGTGGGGGGGAGTACCAACCGGGTGGTGCTGCGATTACCGGATAACCAAATTTGGTGTAATTGGTTGTTTTGCCAAAGATAGTGGGAGGCGATTCTTCCATCGTTGAGTTGATAGGTTTGGTTGATTTGGGGTTTGAGGGTTTTTTCTAGGGATAGGAAGGCTTCGCGGATGAGGGGGTAATCGGGTGGGGAGATGAGGAGTTTGGTGAGTTCGGTGGCGATGGGGTTGATGTCTATTCCGATGAAACGACGTTTCCGCAGTCGGGATTCGCGGGCGGCTATGCCGGAACCGACGAAGGGGTCTAGGATGATATCGTTTTCTTGGGTGAGTTGTTGGATGGCTAGGGCGAGGGGTTCGTGGGGTTTTTTGCCCCAGTATTTGTGTAGTCTGTACCAGCCTGAATATCCTGTGGGATGAGTGATGGTTTGGGGGGATGGTTGGGGATTGTTGGCAAGTTCTAGGGTTAGTTGTTTGTACACTCGGTTTGTTTGGTTTGATCGGGTTTTGGGGTGGGGGAGGTTTGATTATTTTACAGGATAGTTTGCTTGGTTTGGCGATGATAGGCTAAAGCCCAAACTACGAACGACGAACGACGAACGACGAACGACGAATGGGGGTTGGGTTGGTTACGTTTGATTTATGCTTGATGGTAATCTGCTTGGTTTGGCTTTGATAGGCTAAAGCCCAAACTACGAACGACGAACGACGAATGGGGGTTGGGTGGGGGAGGTTTGATTATTTTACAGGATAGTTTGCTTGGTTTTGCGTTGATAGGCTAAAGCCCAAACTACAAACCTAAGGGTAGGGTGACGATGAAGGTGGTGCCGATGCCGACTTCACTCTCGACTCTGATGGTTCCGCTGTGGAGGTCTATGGCTTTTTTGACGATGGATAAGCCGAGTCCGGTTCCGGGTAGGTTGCTGACGTTTCTCGCTCGGTGGAAGGCGTCAAAGAGTCGGGGGATGTCTTCTCTTGGTATGCCGATTCCTTGATCTTGGATCTGAAAGCATACTGTATGATCTGGGTAGCTTAGGGTTAGGGTTATGGTGCTGTTGGGCTGGGAGTAGTTGATGGCGTTGGATAAGAGGTTGCCGAGTATTTGATAGAGGAGTTTCTCGTCGAGGCAAACGCTGTGGTGGGTTCCGGGGGTGTTGAGTTGTAGGGTTTTGCTGCTACCGGCGATGACTTGATAGTCTTCGATGATGGTTTCGCAGAATTGTTCTAAGTCGAGTAAGGTGGGGTTGAGTTCGAGTTTGTCGGCGCTGGCTTTGCTGAAGACGAGAACGTCATCGAGTATTTTGGTAATTCGGCGCACGGCTTTATCGGTTCGTTGCAATAATTGATTGCATTTTTCTTCGCTTAAGTTGTCGTGAGAACGGGCGAGGAGTTGCGCCGAGACGTAAATCATGTTTAGGGGGGTGCGGAATTCGTGGGAGACGGTTTGGATGAAGCGGGATTTGAGTTCGCTGAATTCTTTTTCGGCTTCTAGTTGTTGGCGTAGGCTTTCGACTTGATGGCGATAGGTCATGTCTCGAATTAACCAGCGCAATCCCACGATTTCAGATTGGGGGTTGAGGATGGCAGAAACAGAAATGTCTGCTGGGAAGGGTTCAATCTGGCGCGGTTGCATGGATAGTTCCCAGTCTCGGTAGAGTAGGGTGGTGGGAAAGTCGGGGGAGGAGATGTGGGTGAGTCGGTTGAGTTGGCTGCGAAAGGTGGGTCTGCTCGCCTTGGTGACAAATGCGGTGAGGGGTTTGCCGATGAGACGCTGTTTGTCTATATTTAACAGGGTGGCGGCGGCTTGGTTGGCGTCTTGGATTACCCCGGATGCGGTGGTGATTAGATAGCCGTCGGGGGCGAATTCAAAGAGTTCTTGATATTTTCGGCGTTCCTCTTCTGTGGCTTGATGCGCTGCGGAGAGTTCTTCATTCCGTTCGTGGATTTCTTCGACGGCGACTTGGAGTTCTTCGAGGGTGGCTGAGAGTTCGGTAACGGTTTCGGCTAGCTTAATTGAACATTGTTCGGCTGACATGCTAACCTCAGGTTGTGCCTGGGCTAAGCGTTCTTTGGCGTTTTGAATATGATCGTTAATTGCTTCGGTTAAGCTGTCGGAGGATATATTTAGTTTTTTTTTGCGGATTGGTTATTATTCATGGTTATCTAGGCAGAGGGAATAGGGAACAGGGAACAGGGAACAGGGAACAGGGAACAGGGAACAGGGAACAGGGAATTTTGGGGGCGACAGGTTGATGATTTGGTTAAATAAGTATGAGTTAGAGTTAAAATAAGAGGTCTATACAGCCTGTTCTGCGTTTGATTATATTAGTTTTTAGCATCAGATTCTTCTGACTAGAGGACGATTAAGTTTTTTTGATGATTTCACACACAATAGTTGTATCACCTTTAGTCGGGACACGACTTGTCGTGTCCCGACTCGAATTTTTTTGCGTTTAGGAGTGGTAAGTTGATGGTAAATGTCGTACCTACGTCAATCTCACTTTGGACATAAATTGTGCCTTGATGCAAATCGACGGCTTTTTTGACGATCGCGAGTCCTAGTCCAGTCCCGTTTATTGTACCTGTATTCTGGGCGCGATGGAAGGGTTCAAACAGATGAATTTGGTCATTGGCGGGAATGCCGATGCCGCGATCGCGCACTAAAAGTATAGCTTGATTTTCCTCACCATTGAGTTCTAAGTCCACGGGATCACCCTTGGGTGAGTATTTCAGCGCGTTGGTGAGTAAGTTACTCAGCATTTGCCGCAGCAGTTTGGGGTCAAAATTGCCGCAAATGTCATCCTCGTTACACTTAAACCGAATTCTCTGTTGATTGGCGGCTTCTAAGTGCAATTCATCGACCAAATTATGGCAAAATTCGCTTAAATCGACAAGAGTAGGATTAAATTCTAGTTTTTCAACGTCGGCTTTGCTGTGACATCCTCCTACACCAAATCAAAGATTATGGTGTAGGCTTCCTCAAATCACTTTGAAGATTTCCTGGTTACTCCCTTTCGGGGTTGCGCCACTTGCCTAGATTGGTTTTGGTTTTCACCAACCCCCGGTAGATCGGCTGCACAGGCAGTTTCCTTTCCCACAAGTCCTGCGGTACTAATTAACTCTATCCCTCGGTTTCTGATGACCTGACCGCTGGCAACATCCCTATCAGTTTTGTAGCCGCAGTGAGGGCAATTATGTATCCGAACACTCAGGTCTTTTTGGACTTCACCCTTACATTCAGGACACTCCTGAGAAGTACCTCTGGCATTTACAACACCAAAAAACTTTCCACGCTTCCAACACACATATTGGGTAATGGTACGAAATTGACCAAAACCGCCATCCAACATCTGTTTGCCAAGGAACCCTTTGGCGGTGATACGGTAATCAAGGTCTTCCATGAAAACCATATCACCAGCATCACAAAGGGCGTGAGCTTGCTTAAAGTGAAAATCTTTCCTGGTGTTATCAATGTGGTGGTGAAGTCGAGCTACCTTAAGACGCTGTTTTTCGTAGTTCTTTGACGACTTTGTTTTCCTAGATAACCTGCGTTGTAGCAATTTCAGCTTACTTTGCATAGTATTAAAAAACTTAGGCGGCTTGACAACAACGCCATCGCTGGTAGCCAAAAACTTCTCTAGTCCCACATCTACCCCAATTGGGTGTCCATGGGGTTTTGGGTCGGGGACGCTGACATTACATTGGATGTTGATACATGCATACCATTTATCGGCTTTCCTTGTAATTCGCACTTGCTTAACCGTAAAGCCAGATGGAATAGGGCGGTGCAGGTTGATTGGGACTGTCCCCAGTTTTGGCAGTTTGATATGAAGGTTCGTTACTGGATTCTCCTTAAACTGAGGGAACAGTAACGACTTAAACTGTCCGACCTTTTTAAACCTAGGAAAGCCAAACCCACGAGATTTAAAGTAGTCCCAGCCTTTATGCAATTGCTTTATCACTTGCTGAAGGACTTGAGAGGGAACTTCTTTTAACCTGGGGAATTCCTTTTTAGCTTTTGGTAAATTGTTAAGCTGTTGTATCTCACCGGGAAATGGGACATCTACTGGAATGATGTACTCTTTTTCCCAAGAGCATCTATCAATCAAACATTTGCGACTATTGCACCAATCTTTTATCTCCCCCAGTGCATAGTTGTAGGCACGGCGACAAGTTTCCATCCACTCAAACAATTGCTGTTCTTGAGCGGTATCTGGGTAGATTCGGTAACGATAGTTAAATGTAAGCATACCCCTATTATACTGTGTTTACCAGCTAACTGTGTAACTTTAAATGTTAATTTAAGGGGTATTGAACCCCTTAAATTAACCTGGGGGAGTGAAGGCATCCCAACGCTTGCGTCAAAGATTATGGCGTGGGTATTATAGCTCCCCCAGACCCCCACAAGAAGATAACTCTCGGTAATGCTGGAGTTCGATTTGACTGGCATTATTTGTGGTGGCTGACTCCTGCTGTTGCTGCTCGAGTTCCTCTAATGTGATCGAAAATTCCTCTAGAAGCGTTGACAGAATTTCGGGTTGATCCACCGCTTGATTGATCCGGTTGAACAAGGATTCTAGGCGTTGGTGGGAGAGTTGAATCGGTTTGTTTAGGTTGGTCATGGATTGGGTAAGTGCTGGTTTACACTTATCTTATCTCGCTTCATTTAATATTCAATCGATCCCCCCAAACCCCCCTTCAAAAGGGGGGCTTAAGGAGCCTTCAAAAGGGGGGCTTAAGGAGGTTGGTGGAAATAACCTCAACCTGACAAAGTTATGTTAAACCCTTACTGTTCCCTGTGACACACCGAGCGAAGTCGAGGTGTTCCCTGTTACACACCGAGCGAAGCCGAGGTGTTCCCTAATCTCAACCGTTAACTTTAATTATCCCCACCTACTTACTGTTCCCCCCTTATTAAGGGGGGCTAGGGGGGATCTCCTTACAGGTGTAGGTTTTTTATTTTATGGTTGGGACAAGACAAGGAGGGCAAGGGGGACAAGAGGACAAGGGAGGAAAACCGTACAGAATCTTGTTCGGTCAAGCTAACTTCTAAAAGCCGAAACGCCCTATTTTTCGTT
>NZ_JAVJUO010000138.1:0-8417 GCF_040220555.1 Coleofasciculus sp. C1-SOL-03 | reverse complement strand
CGTACAGAATCTTGTTCGGTCAAGCTAACTTCTAAAAGCCGAAACGCCCTATTTTTCGTTCTCACTCTTCCTTGTCTACTGGTCTACCTGTCTTCCTTGTCTTACCTCAACCCCAATCTTAAAAAACCTACCCTTATGAGGATGGGGTGAGGGGGAGCAGGGGGAGATGAGGAAGATGAGGAAGATGGGGAAGATGGGGAAGATGGGGAAGTTGTGAGTTAACTCAAAACTCTACCTTACCCTGTTCCCTATTGCCCATTGCCTATTACCCATTGCCTATTACCCATTGCCTATTGCCTATTGCCTATTGCCCATTGCCCATTGCCTATTGCCTATTGCCTATTGCCTATTGCCCATTGCCTATTGCCTATTGCCTATTGCCTGTTCCCTGTTCCCTGTTCCCTGTTCCCTGTTCCCTGTTCCCTAACAAATGACATAAGACAAATGACGAATGATCAATCCCATACGTCAATGGTTACTGCCCAAGCGACGTTTGGCGATCGCAGAAGCTTGTTTAATTGGGGTGGTTTCTGCGCTATCCGCCGTGTTACTCCAACACAGTATTGGTTGGCTCGGTTCATGGCGGGTTCAAACTTCTGAACAATATCCACCATTTTTAGTGTTACCCGCGTTCGGATTGGTATTGGGAGCGCTGTCTGGATTCTTGGTTGAGTATTTGGCTCCCGATGTTACGGGGAGTGGTATTCCCCAAATTAAAGCCGCCCTTGGAGGGTATCCCATCGCTCTTGATTTGCGGGTGGCGGTGGTTAAACTCCTGAGCAGTATTTTCGCGATCGCCGGAGGACTGACCCTGGGACGCCAAGGACCGACGGTGCATATTGGTGCGGCGTTAGCGGCTCAGTTTAGCCGTTGGTTTCCCACATCTCCTAGCCATCGACGACAGATTATTGCAGCAGGTTCGGCGGCGGGTTTGGCGGCGGGGTTTAATACGCCAATTGCGGGTATTTTGTTTGTGGTTGAGGAGTTACTTCATGATTTTTCTGGGTTAACTCTGGGAACGGCGATTCTGGCTTCGTTTATCGGTGCGGTGATTTCTCGGATTTTAGGGGGGCGTAGTCTTGACCTGAATCTGGAACTGGGTGAAACCACGACCAGTTTTTCCGCCCCAGAAATTCCCTATTATTTACTACTGGGTGTTTTAGCTGGATTACTGGCAACCTTATTTAATCGCGGGATTCTATTTTCACTGACGCTACAGCGCCGCTTTCATGTCTCCTTGGCGGTAAAAATGGGGCTAGCGGGATTAATCTGTGGGTGTTTAGTTTCTCTATTACCCCCAGCGTTCCGCAATAATAGCGGCTTACGGGAGTTATTAATTACTGGGGACGCCAGTTGGCAGTTCACTAGCCTTGCTCTAGTGACCTACTTTTTTCTCGCAATCTTATCTTATGGTTCGGGCGCTCCTGGGGGGTTATTTCACCCGTCATTGGTTTTGGGTTCTGCTCTCGGTTATCTGATCGGCGTCACCAAGTTGTCGTTTCTAGGGGTTGGAGAACCGACGACTTACGCCTTAGCCGGAATGGGCGCGTTTTTTAGTGCCGTATCTAAGGTTCCGATAACCGCGATCGTGATCATCTTCGAGATTACGGCGGATTTTAATCTAGTTTTACCGTTAATGATCACCTGTGTGGTCTCTTATCTAATCGCGGATCAACTCTCCAAAGGTTCGCTTTATCAGCGTTTGTTGGAATGGAGGGGGTATGTACCCTCTAATCCAAAGGCAGATAAGGATTCATTGACGGGGTTAACGGCAGAAGATTTGATGCAACGGCAGGTAGAAACCTTATCTCTGGGAATGACCCTGGATGACGCCTTACAGATGGTGTCTCGTTCGACACACCAAGGCTTTCCCGTGGTCAATGGGGGGACGCTAGTAGGGATTATTAGTCAATCGGATCTCAGACAAGCGACAAAAATACAAGGTAATCCGCCCCGTTGTCCGTTTCCCGGAACCACACCTATCGCCGAGATTATGACATCGCAGCCAATCACGGTAAAACCAACGGCGAGTTTAGTTGATGTCCTGTATTTGCTCAACCGTTACCACCTCAGTCGTCTTCCCGTCACGGAAGGGCGGAAGTTATTAGGCATCATTACTCGCAGCGATATTATCCGAGCAGAATTGGATCAGCTTGATCGGACAACGACTCAGCCTCGCTCCCAATTAGAACCCTCTTATGTGGTTTATCAAACCCGATCGCCAGAAACGGGACGAGGACGGTTATTAGTTCCCATCGCCAATCCCCAAACCGCCCCAATATTAGTCAAACTCGCCGCCGCCATTGCTCGCGATCGCGACTATGAATTGGAATGTTTACAGGTGATTCTCGTCTCCCGCAGCACGTCTCCGGCAGAAACGCCAGTAAAAACCACAAAAAGTCGTCGCTTATTACGTCAGGCGGAAAAGTGGGGACGAGATTGGCATGTACCCGTTCACACTCAAATACGGGTGAGTCAGGATATTACGCAAGCGATTTTAGACACCATCAAAGAGCGACATATTAATTTGATCATGATGGGGTGGAAAGGCTTAACCTCAACCCCTGGACGCATTTTTGGCGGGGTAGTGGATGGGGTGATTCGACAAGCGCCCTGTGATGTGATGGTGGTTAAATTGGGTGAAATGATGCATCCGCCTTATGTTCCTCCCTTCTTTCAGCGTTGGTTGATTCCCATCGCAGGGGGTCCCAATTCGCAACGCGCTTTGGAATTTTTGCCAGCGTTAATTCCCTTAAGTAGTAAGCCACCTGATATTCGATTATGCCAAGTCTTTGATCCAGAAGATACGATTACGGATACAACCGCCATAGAAGAAGCTAGCGACTTTTTAAAGAAACAAATCGAGGGTCGGATTCGCCGGATTCCCATTCGTGCCAGTGAGGTTTCTGATGCGGTGGTTTATATCGCCAATAACCAATTATGCGATGTCGTGGTTTTAGGCGCAAGTCGGGAAGGGCTATTACAGCTAATGATTCAGGAGAATATACCCGAAGCGATCGCGCGGCGGGTGAAGAGTACCGTTATTTTAGTTCGCAGCGTGACATAATCTGTCCACCTACTTAAAAGATTAGATTCCATCGACGGGTATTATAGAACGGGAAACAAAAAATAAATTTCACCAACTCGTTATGGTACAAATTATTCAAGCCCAAGATATAGATTTACGCTATCTCATCGAAAACTATAGACTCCAACGGGTTGAAGACAACCAATTCTTTCCAGAGTGGCAGGAAGATTTACCCGATCTATCTGATTCCGACAAACAACAATTAGACAAAGTAAAAGCGGGTTATCTCAATCTGCTTAACTATCCACCCTTACTAGAGGATGTGGTGAGAATGGATGTCTTAGACCCTATTCTCTTCATTGGTGATTTTTATCTGGCTCCCTTTTACGTTAAATCCGAACAATCCATTGATATTGTCGAGGAAGATGATGGCGTAATTATCAGGGGAAGAATTGATACATTAGTCTTAAAAAACCAGCTTTGGGTCATGGTTATCGAGTCGAAACGAGCTTCCTATTCCATTGAAGCCGGACTTGCCCAAATGTTGGCGTATATGCTAGGAAATCCCAATCCAGAAAAACCTAGCTATGGCATGATTACCAGTGGAGGAACATTCATATTTGTCAAATGTGTTCAGGAAAACTATCCCAAATACGCGACATCAAACTTGTTAGCGACTCGCAACCCTGGAGATTTGTACAGCGTTCTCAAAATTTTGAAGCGCTTAAGTCAAATTGTAATTAGTAGTTAACCTTATTCAATCTGAATCAGACTATGTTGACCCTGCGGTGTATTTTTTTGAATAATTTCTCCATTGATAAATTCTGATGGTGGTTGAGTTTCTGGGAGTTTTTGAAACTCCTCTAAACTTAAGGGTTGAGTGGCTGTTGTCTGATGATTTATACGCAAAGGATAACTCCTAGTATTAGCTTACCATTGATCAAACGATGTTGACTTTATAATCCAGTCCCTACCTTGCGGACGCAAGGCAAGTGTAGCAGCGATTTGAATCGCCAGGATTCTGATTATTTTTTCCAGGGAAGCTTTGTCCCCATCTCCGTTAGCGCTGAGAAGACTAAATAGAGGATGAGACAGCTAACACCTGCCAGAAAAAGAACTAAATCATTATCCATAATTGGAACCTATATCGTTAAATTAAATGAGTCCTTAATTATATATATCAGGGCGCAAGGATGGTACCCCTACTGGCGTGACACAGCTAAAACAGTGGAATAGATTTCACCATCGAATAGGGCGCACGTCTGTGCGCCCCTACGGTTTCGGATCGTAATTCTAATTCATAAAATAAGGTGTGCCACGCCCCTACATTGTCCTGTGCCATTAGTAATGGAGAACCGCCATACTTGTGTAGATGTAACTTCTCCAATAACATTATTCAACGTTTCTTCTTCGATCCAGAAGACCGACTGTTACTACTGCCAAAACCAGAGGAACGATTTCGGGATGAACTTGGCTTCGGTTTCGATTGGCTAGACTGCCTTAAATTACTACTTCCATAACCCGAACCCGTGGTTCTGCTACCTGATGAAGACGGGGAGGAACTTGTTGAGGAACCTGTCGATGTTGGTGCAGATTGAGTGGTTGTGGCTGGATTTGTTGTTCCCGGTGAAGCTTGAGGCGTTCTCGATTTATCCGTTGGTGTTGATGGAGTTGTACTGGATGAATTCGTGGATGCGGGTGAGGTTCTCGGCGTTGTGGTTTGACTCGTGGTTGACTTCCGCAAGACTCCCGATGTGCGTAACTGATTGTTCCGTACCGCAGGTGGTGGTGTGTCGTGGCTGCTTTTGTATTTTGCAACCGCTTGGTCATAACTTGAGGCATGATAACCACTATGCAGCACTTGACCGGATTGATAGGGGGGTGGAATATAATAGCGAGGAGAATAAAAGTCCAGTTCAATCTCAATCTCCCCGTCACTCTCAAAGGGTTGCCAATAGGTTGATTCCTCCCGCACAATTACCATTTCATTGTTCCCGGCGGGTTCGGTAACGGCGTGGATATATTCAATCTGAAACTCTGGACTCAAATGCAAAACTGCTTGGTTATTCTGCATTTGTAGATAACTTTGTTCCCCGGCGTTGAGTTCCTCTGGCGTCAGGGGGATCATTTGCGGGTTCGTGGTACTGTACACCGGGGGAGTGGAATTCATTAAAAATAAGGTATACTGCCCATTGGCGTCATTGTAGGTCACTTGCTGGAGAGGATACTTCCCATCTGTGAGTCGAGTCTGAGACGATACAGTGTTAGTGTTCTGCTGTCCTACAGACTGAGAATAGTTAGTTGAATCCTGACAAGCCACTGTTGTCCAACACAGCGCGACACTGAGAAGAACGGGAGTAAATTTGCCGAACGTTCGACGTGGCGTACCCATAACCCCTGCTAAAGAATTTTTCATGGTTCCTATTTTAACTCGTGATTATTGGGAGATGGTTTAACCCAAAGCAAACCTGGAGTTCACTCCTTGTTTATGACTCAGGATGTGGTGTTCAATTATATAGCGGTACTAAGACAGGTTAGGACATTCTTTACTGTTCCCTGTTCCCTGTTCCCTGTTCCCTGTTCCTTCCTGGACTAACTGATGTCCTTTCCGTACCTCGTAGTGCTATATGTGCGATCGCCAGTGTCGTTACATTTCTTAACCAACGTCACCTGCCCCCAATCCTGATAATTTCTTGACAACAAGACACCTATAGTATCCTGATTTCGGGTCAGGCGTCCAGAATAGTGAAGAGAAAACGGATGGAAGAGTAATCGCAATCCTCACATCGATCTAGCAATTTGTAGGAAAAAATGAATAAACGACTATTGAGTGTCAGCCTCCTGTTCCCGATTTTACTGCTTGAGGCAGGTCACAGTTTAGCGCATTCTGGAAGCATAGCAAATCAAGCGTTCGTATTTTCCAGCTCTCGCCCGAGAACGTCTCAGGTTACACTCGATAGGCAAGAGTCTCCCCGATTTTTCCTGGCTGCTAGGAAAGAAAAACCCAAAACCTGTCGGTGGGCGGGTTATTGTGACGACGAGGATAACCAGGATAATGCGACAAGTGCGATCGCGTGGCGAGATGCCGTGTCTTTCAACGACAATAGAATCAGGACGATGAGGACTTATGGGACTAGATCTACCGAGATTTTATAAAGCGTGCAATCCAAGCAAGCCCCTAACCGTAGGGGAAGTTGAAGATCAGCAGTATTATATTGATTTTTCCCCAGTGAGAGGGAATCGAATTATTCAGTCACTGCGACGCACCATTGCCTTAATTTCCCCCGATGAACCCACTTGCCAACTGTTTACAGGTCATATTGGCTGCGGGAAGTCCACCGAATTGCTGCGACTCAAGGCGGAGTTAGAAAAGCAGGGCTACTATGTAGTTTACTTTGAGTCCTCCCAAGACTTGGATATGGCGGATGTCGATATTACGGATATTCTCCTCAGTGTAGCGGGTCGGGTCAGTGAAAGTTTAGAAGCGATTAAAATTAAACTCAAGCCGGGTTATTTTGCCAATCTATTTAGTGAAATTGCCGACTTCCTGCAAACGCCGATTGAACTCAATGCCGAAGCCGAACTCTCGATTGGCATTGGTAAAATTACCGCTAAAACCAAAGAAAGTCCCAAACTCCGCCGCCGCTTACGGGAATATCTAGAACCCCGTACCAGTGGTATTTTAGAATCAATTAATACCGAACTATTAGGACGGGCAACCACGGAACTGCGGCGACGGGGAAAGGCGGGGCTGGTGGTGATTGTCGATAATTTGGATCGGGTAGATAATCGTCCACTTCCCTCAGAACGCTTACAACCTGAATACTTATTTATTGACCGAGGTGACCAATTACGGAAACTGAATTGTCACGTTGTTTATACCCTTCCTCTATCGTTAACGTTTTCCAATGATGTAGAAATTCTGAAAAATCGGTTAGGAGGTGGATTACCGCCGACTATTTTACCCATGGTTCCTGTGCGCGAACGGGATGGATCAGAATGTCAGGAAGGGATGAATTTGTTGCGGCAAATGGTCTTAGTGAGAGCATTTCCCCACCATACCCCAGCCCAACGATTAGCCTTACTTCCCGAAGTCTTTGATAATACTGAAACCTTAGATCGTCTCTGTCAAATCAGCGGTGGTCATCTGCGAAATTTACTGGGACTTCTATTTGGCTGTTTGCGACAAATGGACCCCCCAATCTCGCGGGATTGTCTAGAAGGCGTAATTCGTGAAAGTCGGGATTACCTCACCTCATCCATTGATGATGAGGAGTGGGAGTTGTTGTTTCAGGTGGTACAACAACAGACAGTCAAAGGAGACGTGGAATACACCACTCTACTCCGTAGTATGTTCGTCTATGAATACCGCGATCGCTATGGGAATTGGTTTTCCATTAATCCGGCGCTAGAAGAGACGCAGAAGTTTCAAGATTGGTTGAGAGAAAACACCTAAAATGGCTGTTGCTGTAATCCTGGTTAACAGTAATTGTAGGGGCGGGTTTAGGGATTCAATTAGGATAAACACCGCAAATAAAACAGCGAAACCCGCCCTATCCCCACCGCCAGATAAGGAAATCTATCCTAATTTTCCACGCGATCGCACGCCAATCACCCCAATCCTGTAGGGGCGGGTTTAGGAATACAATCATCACACACACCGTAAACAATACAACTTGCACCCGCCCTAATCCCCACCACCAGATGACGCAATCTCATCTAATCCCCGGCGCGATCGCATCCCCATTTTCCCAATCCTGTAGGGGCGGGTTTAGGGATTCAATCATCACACACACCGCAAACCAAACAACTTGCACCCGCCCTCTCCCCACCACCCGATAAAAAAATCCCGCCTAATATTCCACGCGATCGCACGCCAATCACCCCAATCCTGTAGGGGCGGGTTTAGGGATTCAATCATCACACACACCGCAAACCAAACAACTTGCACCCGCCCTCTCCCCACCACCCGATAAAAAAATCCCGCCTAATATTCCACGCGATCGCATCCCCATTTTCCCAATCATGTAGGGGCGGGTTTAGGAATACAATAATGATACACACCGTAAACAAAACAACAAAACCCGCCCTAATCCCCACCACCAGATGACGCAATCTCATCTAATCCCTGGCGCGATCGCATCCATTAATCGAATGTTTTCGGTGATGCAGGGCGGGTTTTGTATAAACGTTATTGGTTTCCCTGTCAACTTTGTCCCTAAACCCGCCCCTACAGATTAATCGAATCTTATGGGTGACGCAGGGCGGGTTTTGCATGAATGTTATTGGTTTCCCTGTCAATTTTGTCCCTAAACCCGCCCGTACAGATTAATCGAATCTGATGGGTGATGCAGGGCGGGTTTTGCATGAATGTTATTGGTTTCCCTGT
>NZ_JAVJUO010000137.1:0-75271 GCF_040220555.1 Coleofasciculus sp. C1-SOL-03 | reverse complement strand
TGGTTAAGGCTGATATCGAGCAACAACGCCGGGTATCAGCCAAGTGTAAGCGTTAACGGTTATCGATCAAAAGTTACACCGTGGACTTATACCAAGACAGAATTACTTGTGGGTAGGTTTGTCTAGGTTTTTAGAAGCGGTACTTCACATCTAAACACCAGCAGCTACCAACAACTGCTGCATCGCCTCCCAAGTTAACCCCTGCTGAATGTAACGAGGCGCATCCGGATTATAGGGACTAGCGACGCGATCAATCTTGACAATTTCCGCTTCTGGTGGTAATACAGGTACATCTGGATCGAAAGCCGTTGGACGCATCAACGAACTAGAAAACCCCTTGTAAATCGCAATCTGATCCTCTTCGCCAGCAATTTGAGCGGTAACAAGTAAGACTTCTTGAGGATACTTAATCGTGTATTGTTCTAAACGCTGCCCAATAGAAGTTCCTTGGTTCATGGTTGATGAGTGATTGGTCATTCGTCATTCGTCATTTGTCATTATTTGTTAGGGAACAGGGAATAGGGAACAGGGAACAGGGAACAGGGAACAGGGAACAGGGAACAGGGAACAGGGAACAGGGAACAGGGAATAGGGAACAGGGAACAGGGAACAGGGAATAGGGTAATGGGCTATAGAAATTTTGTCTCCCATCTCCCCCAGTTTCCGGCTACTGTTCCATCGCAATTCGTCCCTGTTTCCCTAAGCGAATTAACACAAAATAGCTCAAGTACAGAACATAAATCAATAATCCAACAATTCCAATAAAACCCAAAAATTGAGGAGAAGACTCAGGATGAAAGTATTGTTTAAATAGCCAGGGGGGTTGTAGCCAAACTCTACAAGCAAATGTTTCCACTGCGTCTGGCGTAAACGCGCATCCCAGAGACGGAAGACTCCACAAGACACCAATCCCACAGTAAATCGTGATTGCCCAGCGCCAAGCCGTCAGCGTCAGTTTCAGGGGATTCGTCGGTTGATCCTCAATATCCTCATTCACATCCACCCAAAACCAGAGAGAGATGGGAATCAAAACCCGGGCAAACCAACCCGATATAAAACCAAGGGGCCACGAGGCAATCATGATATAAACTGTAATTGCCAATAAACTAGACACGCGCCAGTAGATAATTAACAGGCGCACGATCGCATCAGCTTTTTTGACAAAAGCCCATACAATTAGGATTAGGGGAATCACCACCGTAAATAAAACGGCTAACCGATAGTCTGTCCAGACTAATGCAGAAAGAAGTTGATCGGGCATGGCTAATCGCCGACGAGTTCCTTTGGTTTAACGTAGCAGAGTGACACCGCGATCGGTTCACATCCCAAATTGTACGGCAATGTTGCCATTTCCGCTTCGGGAATATCATCGATATCAAAGCGGCTGCGTCTCGCTTTCCCCCAACTCAATCGGAGATTTTAGTTGGGGACTGCGCTCGACAACTGTTCTAGTGTCCTGAACAACGGGTTCTCAGAAACAAAAAAAAGCAGCCGGAATCACCCGAAGGAGTTCCAGCCGCCCAACTGATTTACTGAATTCATCCATACAAAATCGGCACGTATAGCAGACGAAGAGTCCTTATTCGTCGTAGACGCGGCACTCATCTGCATCAGGATTTTCTTCGCAATACTTCTCGAAGGAGGTTTTCTTTTTGCCTTTTTGCTTCTGATGTGATGCCTCAGCTTGTAATTCTTCTACAGAATCCCAAGCTACCGCACAGTCTGGGGACTCTGCGCCTTCAGTGTCACAAACAGTTCTAGCTTGCTGACGCTCCCGTTCAATTTGTTCTTGAATATCACTCATTGACTGCTTTCCTTGTTTCCTGATTACTGCACTCATGTATTGTACAGAATGCCTATTTAGTTGGTGTTGACCGCCCCTGGATATATCCAAGTCGGCGCTTATAGGTCTTTTGGATTCTATAGTGTAACGTTCAGCAGAAGCCGATACGCTGTTTACAATTCTACACGATCTGCCCAACTACCGGAAGTAGGAGGCTGTTTAGCACTATTTATCCTCTTGCCATTGAAATATCGTAAAATCTCATCTCCCCCGCCACCCTGCTCCCCTGCCCCCTGACACCAGTCCCTTGGGAGTTAGCCAAATTGGAGTTATCATAAGGCTTTGCACCTGTAGCCAACCCGAAAAAAACCCTACCCAGGGAAAACCTCAGTAAAAGTCATGGCAAATTTGATGAAGTGGGTAAATGCCTTATCAACTCGTCCGTCCTTGGAAACAGCCATCGCCGAGGTGGTAGAGCGTCTGGGACAATCGTTATCGATGCCTGCTGATTTGGGTTTGGTGTTCATCTCTTCAGCCTATGCCAGCGAGTATTCCCGATTAATGCCCCTGCTACAAGAACGGTTATCCGTACCCGTGATCATTGGTTGTGGGGGAGGTGGCGTGATTGGCATGAATGCCCAAGGTCAACCCCAAGAAATCGAAGCAGAACCGGCTTTATCCATCAGTTTGGCGCATCTGCCAGAGGTTTCAGTACAGGCGTTTCATATTCCTGGGAGTGACTTGCCAGATTTAGATAGTTCACCCACTGCTTGGGTAGACTTAATTGGTGTTTCCCCCCAAGAGCAACCCCATTTCATCTTATTAGCCGATCCCTTTTCCTCGAAAGTCAATGATCTATTACAAGGGTTAGATTTTGCCTATCCCGGTTCAGTTAAGGTGGGAGGATTAGCCAGTGCCAGTGGAATGGGGGTTCAGAGTGGGTTATTTTATCGTGATCCGGAACAACGCCCGGAGGGGACACTCTATCGGGATGGAACCGTTGGTGTGGCATTAAGTGGGAATGTGGTACTCGACCCAATTGTCGCCCAAGGCTGTCGCCCTATTGGTCAACCCTATCAAATCACTAAAGGTGAACGAAATATTGTACTGGAACTGGCGGATAGTAATGGGATGAGCTTCAGTGAGGCTGAATCCCAGCCGCCATTAGCCGTGCTGCGCGACGTCATTCAAAACCTGAGTGAGAGCGATCACGAATTGGCGCAACATTCCCTATTTATTGGCATTGCCCGTGATGAGTTTAAGCTAAATCTGGGTCAAGGGGATTTCCTGATTCGCAATCTGTTGGGTGTTGATCCCAGACTGGGTGCGATCGCGATCGGCGATCGGGTGCGCCCTGGTCAACGGATTCAGTTCCATCTGCGAGACGCTCGCACCTCTGAGGAAGACTTAGAATTACTCTTACAGAATTATCAAAACCAAGTCAATCCTACCCCAGAAATGGCGGGAGCCTTAATGTTTTCCTGTTTAGGGCGGGGTCAAGGATTGTATGGCAAACCCGATTTTGATTCCCAACTCTTGTGTCGCTATATCAATAATATTTCCGTTGGCGGTTTCTTCTGTAATGGCGAGATTGAACCCGTAGGCGGGAGTACATTTTTACACGGCTACACGTCAGTATTTGGCATTTGTCGGCAACCTTAATTAGTCATTAAGCCTTGGTTCAACAATGGAAGAGGTATCCAAAGAAATGGCATTATTCTGGAACTTTGGATTAATTGTAACAAACCATCTACAGGTTAGTAGTGGCGTGGCACACCTTATTTGATGAATTAGAATTACGCCCCGAAACCGTAGGGGCGCAAAGACTTGCGCCCGATTCAATGGTCAAATCTATTCCACAATTTTAGCTGTGCCACGCCGCCATCGTGGGTTAGGCGGGAACTCAACCGACAAAATAACTGTTTAATTCAATATCCGCCGTAACCCACCAACAACGATACTTGTGGCATTTTAAGACTTACCAAGAATAAGCGAGACGAAGCTATGAAAAGCTCGACAAGATTCTGTTAGACACCGGAGAGCGGAAATTTACAGTCTGGTTTCACTATTGGATGCGCTGGGGTTTTGGGTTGCGATCGCTCCCAAGGATTGATTGAAGATGGTATGGATAAATGAACAGGATTTTCTACACAATAGCTTTCGCTTTACCCATGAGTTCAAAGTGATATATCCAGAATCGTACAGAGAGCTTGAGCTAGTTCTTGGAGATAGATATCATCTAAATGACCAAGCACTCTAATAATCCGAGATTTATCAATGACTCGAATTTGTTCACACAGAATCACGGAATTTTGGCTTAAACCCCCAACTCCTGCTGGAACGAACACATGAGAAGGTAAAAGCTTTTGCCGTATCTTGGTTGTAAACGGCGCAATAATAGTATGAGGACTAACAGCATTAGCCCGATCAATCTGTAGAATCACTACAGGTCTTATCCCTGCCTGTTCTGTACCTACGACTGGGTTCAAGTCACATAAAACTACATCTCCCCGTCTAATTGGTAAACTGTTTGAAGGCTTGGCTACCACTGAATTTCTCCACGAGCGAGACGTTCTTCATACTCTTCTAAATTCGGTAAGTAGTCAGTGAAATCAGATTCAGCAATTTCTAGCGCTTCGTTAAACTGCATCCATAAGGCAGCACGTCTGTTGTCACTTCTCATCAGCAGGAACTCAATGTAATCGTTCACTTGCTGGACAAGTGGTTCCGGTAATTGGCGAATCTTCGCTATGGTTATATCGTATACAGTCATTTGCTTACTTTCCACTTCATATTTTGGTCAGAGTCTTCAATCACGACAAAATCTCCTACACCAAGAGGAGGATGGTTGACTAAATTTCCTTTTCCTTCATAACTAAGACACTCAACTAAATTTGCTTCACTTCCAAGTTTGTCATGCCAAACAATAAAACGAGGAGCGTTCTTTCTTAATCTCAGCGTACATCCGGCTTTCACGGCTCATTTGGGCTAAAAGCATCTACAAATTCCTCAAGGGTACAGTTGAGTATATGCAATAGCTTCTGAATTTGCTCTGGAAACAAACGCGGTCTCTGTCCCCCTGTTTCCCACTGGGACACTGTACCAACAGTTACACCCATCGCTTCTGCTATCTGGCGCTGGGTTAAGCCAGCACGTTTCCTCAAATACGCAAACGTGATTGGTTCTTCCTCGCTTGCCATATAGTATCCTCGAAATTAACGGTTAAAAATCATTGGTTGACAATTATTGGTCAACAAATATATAGTAGACATAGAAAAAGACAGGCGAATCGAGGAGTCGCCTCAGACCTTCGATTAACTTGTCCATTTCCCTCACCTGTTAGGACTCGCAAACCTAACGTCTACCCTATCCATTGGCTAGCTAGCTCAACAGTTAGTTTAGCCATTGGTTAGGTTTCATCTGGCTGTCTAGATAGCTTACGCATTAGACATCTTATCTTATCTGACCAAAAAGCGATGCCGCAAAAGGGCGATCGCACTCACTCAGTCTATCCATACATACCCTATGAAGACATTAAACGCAAGCTCGACACTCGCTGTCGCGCCACAATTTGCTGCCATTCGCGCCGTTTTCCCTCCTGACGGTGATTACCAGCGCCAACGCCGGAAACGGTCAGCCTGCAACATTTTCACAGCCCTTAATCCCGCCCAAACAAGTCACAGGTAATTGGCTAGAACACCAATACACATTCCCTGATGCAACACCCAATAACCAGGAGTACATCATGACCTACAAAAATAAACTCTACCCGTGGTGTATCGTTCGCCACCTGCCAAACCATCAACGGCGCGTCGTTTGCCGTCTTCGCAGTCGTAGCGATGCAGAAGGACACCTGCAAGTTCTGCGACGGTTCATGCCTACGTTGAACTTTACCATTCTTTTTGATATCCCGCCAGAAAACGAGAACCCATCCACCTATTCAAAATCTAAAATCCAATGACTGCTTTATTCGGCCGTATTAACCCCGCCCAAAAGTTCCGCATCACCAAACGCCAAATCGCCCAATTTCTGGGAATTGCCGAATCCCTAATTGTTAAAGTTGAATCCTGGCTTTATGTTCTATTTGTTCACCGTTTGGACAAAGGCGGACAATTTATCAGTTATCGCCAAATGGAACAATGGAAAAATGCTGTAGCCTGTCACCTGCAAAAATGCTCAACTTGGGAACAGTTAGAACATCTGTGGAATGCTATTAAATTTGATCACACGAAGCATCAAAAACAATATGTCGCCTCTGTCTTGCCATTCCTGGACAAAATTAGGCTGAAATGTCTGGAAGCCATTTCGCCAGAGTTACCTGTTGCTAAACGGCGGGGCTATGCTAGTACAAGAAGGTAGAAGTCCGAAGGCAGAGGGCAGAAGGCTATAAACCTTATGGTAGCTGCTTTTAAGGAGCTTGTTAACTGATTAGTTATTTCTGCCGCGCTGCACTAGTTTATTAATGTGCGATCGCACCCTGATCTTTTGTGGTTAAAGATGCGCTGACACAGCCTTTCACTGGGAAGCATGTCACCTTTGTAGTGGCGTGTACAGCTAAAATTATGGTATAGATTGTAGGTTGGGTTGACACCAGGAAACCCAACAGAATCTAAGGCTAAGCTTCCCCACTACGACCCCCATTTATTCCAGTATTTTAGGGCAAAACAGACCAATGATGTGTTACGATTCGCTAACGCACCCAACAATATTTAATGATTCTGGTGACAGTTCAGAACCTACAGGAATCGTCACGATAAACGTTGTTCCCTTGCCAATTTCACTTTCTACGGTAATTTTACCCTGATGGCGTTCCACACATTTTTTGACAATCGCGAGTCCTAATCCTGTTCCCGATATTGTCCCCACATTACTGCTACGATAAAAGGCATCAAATAACTGCTTTTGCTCTTTTTCTGGAATCCCAATTCCTTGGTCTTTAATTTGGAACGTTACCTTATCGGAGTCAAATATTAGGTCAAATTGAACCGTTCCTCCCTCTGGGGAATACTTAATCGCATTGGAAAGCAAATTGGTTAAAAATTGTCGTAATAGTTTCTCATCGAGACAAACCTCGCGTGACCTACCTTGACGGCAAAACCCAATTTGATGGGGCGTTTTCACCGTCAGTTGTAACTCTTCCACTAATTCCTGGCAAAATGCCTCTAAATTAAGAGAAACAGGTTTAAATTCCAGTTTACCCGCTTCCGCTTTATTAATTAATAACACATCACTAATTAACTGAGTCATGTGGTGGATTGTATTTTGAATCCGTTGAAAATGCCGCTGCTTTTTATCCTCCTGCCATTTATGACCGTAATGTTGCAGTAATTCGCTGGATGAGAGAATCGTGGCTAAGGGGGTGCGATATTCATGGGAGACGACGGAGATAATATTGGATTTGAGTTCACTGAGTTCTTTTTCTTTAATTAAACTTTGGCGCAGTTCGGCTTCTAAGTGTTGGCGCTGGGCAATCTCTTGTTGCAAATCATGATTTTTTTGTCGCAATTCTTCGGTTTGTTTAGCGACGCGACATTCGAGTTCCTCATTAAGCTGTTGGAGTTTCTCCTCACTCTGGCGCAGTCGCTTCAAGGTTTGCGATCGCTCAATAGCATGGCGAATGGAACGAGTCAATAATTCATGATCAATTTTACCTTTGACTAGATAATCTTGCGCCCCTTGGCGTAAGGCTTCTAAGGCAGTCACTTTATCATTTAATCCCGTGAGAACCACAATCGGTAAATCGGGGACAGTTTCATGGGTTTTTGCCACAGTTCCTAATCCTTGTTTGTCGGGAAGAGATAAGTCTAATAACACGACATCAAAGTCATGAGTCTGCACGGTTGACAACGCCTGTTTAAGTTGTTCCACATGGACTAAAGACCAAGGCATTTCCTCGGCGTCTTCTAGGATTTCTTGTAACAGATCCGCATCAGCTGGGTTATCTTCGACTAGCAATATTTTTAGAGGGGATATAGACATTGGTGTTACTCCGAAGGTAGTTGAACCACAGCTAACCAAAAGGCTTCAATTATCTTGACAACTGACATAAATTGTTCGAGATCAATGGGTTTAGTGACATAACAGTTGCCATTCAATTCGTAGGTTTTCAGAATATCTCGTTCAGCGGCTGATGTAGTCAGAATAATCACCGGAATCCGCTTCAGTTGGGAATCCGCTTTAATTTCTGCTAAAACCTCGCGTCCATCTTTTTTGGGCATATTCAGGTCAAGCAAGATTAAATCTGGGCGAGGGACATCGCTATATTGACCTTGGCGTCGTAAAAAAGTTAGGGCTTCCACGCCATCTTCAACCCAGTGCAAATTGTTGAGAACTCTGGCGTCACTAAAAGCGTCAACGGTGAGATCAGCATCACTGGGAGAGTCTTCAACTAGGAGGATTTCTATCGGTCGAATTGTTTTCATAAACGTTAGAGTCATGATAAATGATCAATGAAATCGGGGTGGATGAAACAGTTAGACTGGAATCGTGAAATAAAAGGTTGTGCCAATGCCTAACTCAGAATTGACCCAAATTCGTCCTCCATGACGTTCGACTATTTTTTTACAGATAGCCAAACCAATTCCGGTTCCAGGATAGTCGCGGCGAGAATGTAAGCGCTGAAATATTGTAAAAATGCGCTCTAAATAGTCCGATTCCATACCAATCCCATTATCCTGAACTACAAACGTCCATTCATTTCCCTGGTTTTGGGCAGAAATATGGACGTTTGGTGGGGTTTCACGACGAAATTTAATCGCATTAGCGATGAGGTTTTGGAAGAGTTGAGTTAATTGAGTTGGATCAGCGATGACTGTGGGTAATTTGTCGTAGGTAACTATGGCTTGACTTTCTGCGATCGCGACGTTTAAATTCTCCATCGCCTGTCGGATAATTGTCTCACTCTCCGTGGGTTGTAGGGGTTTCCCGCGTGTTCCCACCCGTGAAAATTCCAGCAGATCATTAATTAATTGCTGCATCCGCGTCGCCCCGTCCATAATGTAATGGAGGTATTTATCCGCTTTGGCATCGAGTTGGTTTTGATACTTGCGGCTGAGAAGTTGGGCGTAACTATTGACAGCGCGTAAGGGTTCTTGTAAATCGTGGGAGGCGACATAGGCAAACTGTTCTAAGTCGCGATTGGATTGCCATAATTCTTGATTGAGTTGTTTGAGTTTTTCTTTGGCTTGCTTGCGTTCCGTGACAACTTCGGTGTTCATAATAATGCCGCTAATATCGCCACTATTGCCAATCCAAGGACGAATTTCCCAGGAAATCCATTGCGTCTTCCCATCGGCGCGGATAAATAAGTCTTCGTCACACTGTTCACTCGCACCTTGGAGACAACGTTGATGAATTTGTTTCCAAGTATCGGGGATTTCGGGAAAGAGTTCGTAGTGATTTTTGCCGATAATATTTTGCTGTTCTAAATTGTAATCCTCTAACCAGCGGCGACTGACTAACTGGTAATTCATCTGCTTATCAAACATCGCGATCGCGGCGGGGGTATATTCTAAAAGTAGCCGCAGCATTTCCGCGTTATGGCGCAAGGCTTCCTCGGTTTGTTTGGCGTCTGTGATATCTTGGACGAGGGACAAAATTGAGACCATTTTACCAGATTCATCTAAAAGGGCAGATTCGTACCATTGACAAATTACTACCCTGCCATCTTTGGTCAGATTGCGATTTTGGTAGACTACACTGGAAGTACTTCCATCCAGTAACCCACTCATTTCTTGGCGAACCAGTTCAACATCATCGGGATAAATAAACTGCCAATCGCTTGAACGCTTTCCGAATACTTCCGGCGTTGTCCAACCAAAGATTTTTTCCGCTTGTTTTGACCAACGCTGCACCCGAAACTGGTTATCCCATTCCACGACAGCTAGGGGAGAATTCTCCACATGGAATCCCAAGCGTTGATGGGCGTCTTGTAAGGCTTTGGTCTGTTGTTGCAGAATAATTTCGGCGTGCTTCTTCTCGGTAATGTCCGTCCAAAACCCAACCATTTCTAAAGGGTTCCCGGCTTCATCACAAATCAGTTTCAGTTCATCATGCATCCAGCGGTAAGTGCCATCCTGATGTAAGAAGCGGTATTCATGAACATGATGT
This sequence comes from Coleofasciculus sp. C1-SOL-03, assembly GCF_040220555.1. Lineage (NCBI taxonomy): Bacteria > Bacillati > Cyanobacteriota > Cyanophyceae > Coleofasciculales > Coleofasciculaceae > Coleofasciculus > Coleofasciculus sp. C1-SOL-03. The sequence goes on along the minus strand of NZ_JAVJUO010000137.1, from coordinate 65,379 downwards.
CCCGTGTCAAAAACTTTGGGTAAATTGGCGAAAACACGGGGGACATCTTCGGGATGAATATGATTTGCCCAAAACTGCGGATCATTGGTAAAGTCTTGGGCAGCGTATCCCACAACAGTTGCTGTATTATCACTCATAAACGTAATGCCATAGTTCCCGGAAACCTGGCGACTATAGAGTACCGCCGGACTATGAGACAGGAGATAACGCAAGCGTTCTTGAGTCAGCCGCAATGTAGACAGGGTACGCTTGCGATCGCTAATATCCCGATTTGACCCAACAATCCGATAAGGTTTCCCGTTAGCATCGCGTAAACTCGCGCCACGGGACAAAATCCAGCGGTAATTCCCCTCTTTATCCAGGAGACGATGTTCGAGTTCCAAGCTGGGGGTTAAGCCGTCAATATAGTCTTGAAACGTAGCCAATACCCGTTCCCGATCGCCTGGATGAATCCGATCCAACCACTCAGTAAAGCGATCAGAAATTTCATCGACGTGATATCCTAAAGTTTGACTCCAACGGGGAGAATAGTAAACGTGATCCGTTTCCAGATTCCAATCCCAAAGTCCATCATTTGATCGTTCCGCTACCAGTTCATACCGTTCTTGAGTTTCTTGGAGAATGGCTTCAGTCTGCTTCTGATGGGTAATATCACGTCCCACCGCATAAATTAATCCTTTAGCTGGAAATGAGGCGCTATTCCAACCTAACCAACGATAGGAACCATCTTGACAGCGATAGCGATTCTCAAATTGAATGGATGTCGTACCCGTCGCCAATTTTTCTATTTCAGTTAAGGTGGCGACGCGATCATCGGGATGGACAAATTCTAGAAAGGGTTGAGTTAAAAGTTCCGCTAGGGGATAACCGAGAACCCTTTCAAAAGCGGGATTCACTCGTTGGAAATACCCATCGCTTCCCGCAATCGCCATGAGATTAACGGACATATTGAAAAAGCGATCTAACTCAAAGTCTATGGGGAGTGGATCAGTAATTTCTCTGGCGACAGCATACCCATATCCCGCCTCATCGGAGTTCCATGTCCACTCTAGCCAGTGGTAGTTCCCTTGGTAGTGGCGATAACGGTTCCGAAAGGAAACAGGAACCCCTTTTGTGGCTAAAGCCGTCAGCGTGGCGGTAACATCCTCTGGATGGACAAGTTCAATCCAATGGCGCGATCGCACATTTTCCGGTGTCCACCCCAATATCTTGCACCAAGCGGGGTTGAGTTGTCCAATCCTGCCGTCAGGTTCGATAATACAGAAGAGATTGGCTGAGTGATGGAAAAAAGCTTGCCATTTAGGGTCAGCTTGAATTAAGCTATGCTGCACGGGATTGCCCATGAAAAGTCTTATCCTAGAAGCGGTTATACAGGGATGGTTTCCTTAATTTTCACCACTTTCAGGCAAACTGTTGACCGAGAAAGTACCCAATTCTGTGAGGATGGCGGCGAATCCTTCGGTAAAATTACGGATATCAGTTCGTAGTAGGGTCTTTAGCCCCTAATTGTATTTGCCAGAGGCTTGACGTAAGGCATCAAGAATGTCTTGTTCTTCGCCTTGATTGGGTTCATTATGTCAAAGCCAGTAGTGGCGTGACCCACCTTAGCAAGATGAATTAACCAATCGCTACACCGTATGCCTATCTTGGCTTAGGGCGATTTTGCTTTTAGCATCACTCTCGTCAAATCAGGCTGACGCCCAATAAATCTAAAGCCTTCCTTATATAAGCCATCTAATGTAGCTTCTTCATTCAAGAGTTTTTCCGCAGGGAGGGACTCCCACCAGCGCATTAATCTGTTTTTGGGTGTGGATGACCCGGAATTGACCATCTATTTCCACGATGCGTGATCCTAACTAAGAATTATAGGTTGGCATTGGCTCAAAATTTGCTGTAGATTAACCACATCACCAATAACCGCGATCGCAGGGGCTTCAAATCCAGTGGCGTCCACTTGCTGCACAATAGTGTCTAGAGTACCAATCAAGTGGTCTTGTTGCGGTGTAGTTCCCCAGCGAATTAAAGCCACCGGGGTGTCTGGAGAACGTCCCGCCGCGATAACTTGCGTCACAATATTGCCCAGATTATGCACCCCCATATAGATTACAATCGTTTCACTTCCCTGGGCGATCGCCTGCCAATTAACTTCAGGGCGATACTTACCCACCGCTTCGTGTCCGGTGACAAAGGTCACGGATGAACTATACTGGCGATGGGTCAGCGGAATCCCCACATAAGCAGGTGCGGCAATCCCCGACGTGATCCCTGGAACCACTTCCACCGATACACCCGCCCGGATTAAATCCTCCATTTCTTCCCCACCGCGTCCAAATACAAAGGGATCACCCCCTTTAAGGCGCACCACAACGGCATTGGTTTTGGCTTTTTCAATCAGTAACTGGGTCGTTTGTTCCTGGGGTAATGAATGACGCCCCCGCCGTTTTCCGCCATTAATTTTTTCGGCATTGGGATTAATCATTGCCAAAATTGGCGCACTGACTAAAGCGTCGTAGATTACCACATCGGCATGTTCTAACAAGGTTTTACCTTTGAGGGTAAATAATCCGGGATCTCCGGGTCCCGCGCCGACTAAATAGACTTTACCGAGATAGTTAGGTTGATTCATGCTCATTCAATAAAACCATTCATTTCAATTAATTTATAGTCCATTCCCTCAAAAATCTATGGGGACTACCCAATTCATCTCGTTACTTAGGATACATAATCCGCACACAAATGACAATTTTGCATGTTAACCATGCGACATTAACATTTATCACCGGATGTTGCCTGACAAATCGGTCAGCCATCTCGCTTTTCTAAGAATACAGGTCAAAACCGTTTCTTCTGTGGTCACCCAAAATCAGCTTTAATCACCGTGGCAAAAGCAGGTTATAAACGCGGATTTGGTATTACCTGCATCCGGTATCAATAATTATCTGACACCGCGACACCGCCTACATTTAGACAAGGGCGAGTCGAGACAGGTTAATTCTAACACCGCCGACGATGAGCAGCGACTCGCCCCTACAACCAACCGCGATAATTGCCCCAATTTATCTAGATAAATCTTTGGATAAAAAATAATTCAACCTTAAGTAGGTTGGTGGAAATCAATTCAACTCTATTAAGTTATGTAAATAGCCCTCAAACCCTTACAAATGACAAATGACGAACTTATTGGTTATTATGATACACCAATCGTCCCACCTCTGAGGCTTGGCGAATCATAATTTTATCTCCGGGATTAACTGTCACTATCGTAGGATTATTGTCCGCCACTAACTGTCCCACCTCCCGCGTAATTTCCAGACTCAGTTCATCAGTTTCATCTAACAACAAGGGTGGTTTTTCCTGAGTCGGATTGTTAAACGCCACACCTATCCCCTGATTAAATGTGCTGCGAGTTACAGAACGATAATAGCCTGTGGCGCCAAAAGGAGTCGCGACAACGACACCATCCCCGATCACAGTTGGATCAACGTCTTCTTGATTCACACTTACCTTAAATCGGATCGCATGGATAGGGTTTTCATTTCTCAGGATAATATCATTCACGGCTAATAATCGACCCTGGTTATGAATCACTTCGAGTTTAATAATCTCCTTGAACTGACTTTTTCCCGCCTGGATCATTGCCAACATCTCATCCAGGGGTTCATTATGGCACTTGAAGCAAATAAGACTATCTTTAACCAATAACTTAGGAATTCCCGGTTTGATTCGTTCCGCTTCTAGATAAGTCCCGTCTCCTCCTACGGTGATCATGAAGTCAGGATTAGTCTCAGCATAGTCAAATCCTTGGTTCTCAACCTGATCCTTGACCTGTTGACCCTTTTCTGGGTTTTTGGCATAAATAGAAAACGTTTTTAACTGCATACTAACCGTCCTAATTTCCCGCCTCACCCCATCACCTGTATCCTGTGCCTGGGAACGCCGACGAATTGACTGTCGCCTTGCCAATATACTGCAAAATCCGCTCAAAGTCACGGCGAATTTCCGCTAATTGTTTCACCTGTTTGTTAGAACCTGCGATCGCGTCAATTTCCTGCTGGCGTCTGACCCTAATCTGTTGCTCAAGTTGGCGATAGGTTTGTTGTTCAACAGTCCAGAGTTGAGCATTCATGTGATTCTCTAGATGTTGAGCAATTGCCTGAAATTGACTGGTAATATAATGGATAATATCGCTCATTTGCTTTTCCATCTGCGCTGTAGACTCCCGGCTAGCCGATTCCGCTTTTTCCGCGAAAATGATTGTCGCCGAACTTAAGAATTGGGAAATATGGATAATCGGCGTCACCGCTTCTACCGCTTGCCAAGATTTAACTTGAAACTCGGCTAAATTTTGGGGATAGTTTTCTGACATCATCTTAACGGTGTCCCTAAATCGTTTCAGCCAATGCAGTTGACGCTGGATACGCTGTGCCTTTTTCAGATTACCTGAATTTTCACTATCTTGTTTAGCCTTTTGCCAAGATTCCAGTAAAATTTGCACCAAATTTCCTTGCAGTATTGTCGTGATGTTCTGGTGCAGCGATATCATGGCTTGTTTTAGACTATTGGTTATCTTTTGGGCGGCTTGTTCATAATGCTTTTGTAGATTCAGTTCAGTGCGCTGAGTCAATTGTTCAAAGTTTAGCTGACTCCCCACAGCTAATTGCAGGATATCCCCTTCTTGAGTAATCGCGGCGGACAGGTGTAGAATTATTGCCTGAATCTTCGTCCGTAGGCGATCGCGTTCTTGGTGTAGACTACGAGTTAGGCGGGTAAGTAGTTCTAAGAATATGGTATCTTGGGGGGTAGTACGACTGATATGCAACTGCGCCTCATCCACACAGCTTAAAGCGATGCGAATTGGGGTATCAAAGCGGGTCAAATACCCTCGCTGTTCGACAAAGGTATCCAAGGTATCAATGAATGTAGAAAAACGACTCACGTCTCTGAGAAATTTATCCCCGGAATCGATTCCTTCACAGTAGTCCTTTGCATCGATAAAACATAAGGGAAATTCATCCAGATTATAGGGATGTAAGGCTTCAGCTAAACTGTGGCGATAGTTCGCCATTTTTTCCCGTTCCTCACCCGCTTCCTCGGACATTTTATTAATCACCAGCATCATTTTCCAGCGATAGCCTTGACGGTAGGCTAACTGCTTAAAATTTTCCACCGTTATTGCGTCAAACAGCATCGAGGTGAGACAGACAATCAACAAATCCGCCTGCGCGATCGCCCGATAGGTTATTTCATCATGATCTTGCCGTTCTGTAAACAGTCCAGGGGTATCAATAACCTCAATTCCTTGCCAATTATAACGGCTGATCTGATTGGTTGTAATATCAGAATGAATAGCAATATCTCGTCGCCCTGTCAACGCTGAAATCAGGGTAGATTTTCCCGCGCCATATTGTCCAACTACGACAACACTCAGCATTCCCTGATGGCGATAGGTATTAAGTTCCTGGCGTAGTTTTTGACGAATATCAGTGAGAGGCGTGCGATTTAGCCTCGCCAAGTATTTGTCAAATTTTATACAAGCTGTCGTTAACTTAGACGCGACAACCGCTGATTTAAATTGATTCGTCATTTGTCCTTTGTCTTATGTCATTTGTCATTTGTCATTTGGTTGGGGCGGGTTTTGCAGCCAAGCTAGGGATAACAATCAATATTAGTCCCTAAACCCGCCCCTACACACAGACGCTCCATGGCTCGTCTTGGAACATGGCTTACCCTGCTTCCCCTGCTCCCAGACGTAGCATGCTACGTCTCTACATTGCTCCCTCATCTACTGAAGCCGATGCATTGACACATCTTCTTGCAGAATTCGATTAATTTCCTGGCTGTCTAGATGAGAACGGACTTGAAATTTGGTTTGAATATCAATCTGTTTACCAAACTCCCGTTTTACTTGAGTAACTGTTTTATCAATTCCGGCTTCAGTTAAGGGTTCATAGTTTCCTTGACACCAATCGACAATCCGCTTACTATACGCCCGATTAAGCCGATTAATTGTATTACTGAGTTGCTGCTGAGGCTGATTAAACTGTTTGGAAATTAGCTCAAACTCTTGAATCAGTCCTTCAATATATCGCATAATACTCCCGGCTGCATGGCGGTAATACTCACGAAAACTATTAGCCGCTTGTTCCTCAATTTGGCGCTGACTGGATCGGATTTGTGGCGTTAACAACTTAGACAACCGTTGAACGGCGAAATGGCGTTTTTGTTCGCGGGTTGTAAAAATACCCAAAATGCTATTTAGCACCACTGCCCCCATCATCACCGTCTTGTTCACGGGGGGACTAAAATGAGTCACTAGGGTTTGGGAGAGTCTCAAGAAACTCCCGCCAATTTCCGCCGCATTATCACTATGCAACGCAGCAGGAGTCGGGAAAAAGTGGAAATTATCCCTACCCATCTGAGCGATTAATTGTAAATCGGTTCCCAGTTCAGCTAAGGCAATTTCGACATCTCGATTAAAGTTTTGCACCGTTGTTTGATAGGCATGTTGCAGGCGATCATCAATTTGCAGGGCTTGCAGTTTATAGTCCCAATTTTGTTTTAAGCTTTCCTGACTAAAGTTCCAATTGGATTCAGCAAAATCGGGTAAACTATTGAAAATATCTGGGAAAATGCTGGCAATTTGATACTGGAGGAATTCCAGATGATCCTTACCCGCCGTTTTGATTTGCGCCTGTAAGGTTTCTCGTTGACGGGTGAGGGTGGTACTCAATTGGTGATAGATTTGGGATTTCTGACTCATCCAATGGTAGGGGCATTCAATTGTCCCCACAGTGGAACCCAGAAGCGTTTGCGATCGCCGAATCGCACCATGCTTGACTAGGGATTCGCGGATGGAGTCTAAAAAGTCCTGGATGCGACTGGCTTTGAACAGTTTCTCCTGATTGGCTTGGTGTTCGGGTTCGCTTGCCATTTGCGCCGCCAGCAGCATGACGGGAATAATATCAAAGTAGTCGTTGGCATAATGGTTTTGGGCATAGCGACGGATGCGATCGATATGTCCAGCAATCCCACTATTTCCGTCTAGGGTAAAGAGGTTATCGGGGTTTTTTAAGAAATAGTCTAAGCGACGCGGATCACGCAGGTTATATTTCAGGTTGAGCAGAATAATTAAGGGTTTTGCCTTGGCTTTTAACTGCTGCAAGAATTGAAACTCGGTTTCTTGGATACTGTCATTGGTGACAAGATAACAAATCAGATCGGATTCTTCAATCACACTTTCGACAATTTCCTCTTCCGTTTTCCCGCCCGGTGCGCCAATTCCGGGGGTATCAATAATGCGAATATTTTTCCAGTCATACACTCGATTAAAGCGAGTCGTCCGTTGTCCCCCACTACCAATCGCTTCCCAGCCTTCCCCAATAATAATCGCATGAAGGGTACTTTTGCCGACTTTGGTTTTTCCCATAACCGCCAGACTAAAATGATGCAGGGCGCGTTGTTTTGCCCACAGGGATTCACGGACAACGTCCAGTTCTTGTCCAATCTCGGTAGTTAGGGTTTGTTGAGTTTGGTTGAATTGATGGATCAGTTCTTGCGTAGTGGAGTTCGTCGGCTGCTGGTTAATGGTTTGCTGGAGGTTTTCTAAGGTGAGTTTTAGGGTTTGATTTAAGCCGATTAACGTGGATTCAGTATCCGTGAGTGCGGTTTCAGCGAAGCGATAATCTTCCCGTGCAATAATGCTATTTTGTTGCACCGCTTCTTCGTAGTCGGGTCCAGCTAAAAGGATTTGCCGTTGCAATTGAACAATGCGGCGTCCCAGGGTTTCAGGGGCGAAGGCGGCGAGTTTAGCGATTAAGGTGCGGGATAAGATAGACTCTGCACCCATGAGTAATATCGCGCTGAGTGAGAGTTTCTCGGTTTGAGACTCCCGATCTTGTTGGCGAGTGGCTTGCAGAGATTGGGCTTGAGTCACCATCTGTTCCACTTCTGTCGCATCCCAGTGCCAAATCTGCGCCACCTGGGCAATCATTTGCTGTTCTAAGGGGGAAAAGAGTCCATCGACATAAGCGATCGCCAGAAGTTGCTGCATCGCTTCCTGTTGCTGTTCGGGGGGGATTTGCTGGGCGATGTCCTGGACAGGGAGGAGGGTTTTCGCTTGGGCGAGAATTTTCTCCATTTCGTGGATAGTCTGTTGTCCCACCTGAGTTTGATCGGCCAACTCATGCAAGAGTTTCGACTCTTCCCGATGAATTTGGCGATCGGCACAAACTAGATGGGTGAGTAAGAGAAACGGGTAGTCGAGGGGTTCACTAGCCATGGGAGTGGTGTTGGGTAGGGTTACCTGGGGGTAAATGCTGGGGGTTAGGGATACCATGATATCGGAAAGCACAATAGGTTCTCCTATACAGTTCCCAACGAAAGCGATCGCTTTCCCGGATGCTTTGAGAGGCAAACACCCAGGGGGGAGATGGGGGAGATGGGGGAGATGGGGAAGAGGGGGAGAAGGTTAAACGTGAACATGCCTATAATATGTAGGGGCGGGTTTAGGGACAAAATCAGGAAACCCACCTCAAACCAAACAACAAAACCCGCCCGCATCCCAATCTAAATTTGATTCACCTCAAAACTGACAACAACACCCACCCGATTTCCCACCGCGATCGCATACCAAAGATGTAGGCAAGTTACAGGATTAGGCGGGAACTAAATGATGGCACATAACCGTTAAATGAACTATCCAACCTAACCCACCAAATTGGAGGACAACCCGACTAACTTGAGGAAAGGGCGACCCGATCCAATTGAATAGATTGGTGTTGTTGATTAATGCAGGCGGGTCGCCCCTACACGGCTAATGTTGACTTCACGATTCAATCAGGAAATTCAATAAATGATGTGCGCCTATCCCAACCTAAATTTGATTAACCTTAAAACTGACAACAACACCCACCCGATTTTCCACCGCGATCGCATGCCAAAGATGTAGGGAAGTTACAGGATAGGGAAGGGCGGGTTTTGTAGAAATGTTATGGGTTTCTGGGTGAATTTTACTCCTAAACCCGCCCCTACATTCGATGTTCTGCCGCGATATCAGATGTCAATACAAGCCAGTTAAAACTGAGATTGTCTTTCCTCTGTCCCTGGCACCAGATAACCCTCCGTCCACTCGGGACGCGGCGGAACATTCCCCTGCTTAATATCATTCTGCCATTCACTATCGGATTTGCGAACAACTCCCGGCATTTCAAATTCATAATGGCTTAAAACGGGTCCTGCATACACCATTTTATCTTCACCATTATCCACCGCAATCATCAGCAAATCCACATTCCCTACCCCTTGGTGTAGTACTGCCCCTGGATCACCAAAAATGGGATCGGGAACATCAGTATGTACATCGGCAACAATCGCATCCCAACTATTAGAATCCTTGGGTTCTTCGTAGAACAAAGACGGATACCAACCCCGATAGTAAGGACCCCCTGAACCGCCATCGATTTCCACAATATCTCGAAGGAATTGAGTCTCAGCTTGGCTAAGTTCCTGCTGTGCCAATTCCTTGGTGGCAATGTCTTTCAGGATGGCTAATTTTTCGGCAAAGTTCTCTAAGAATTCAACTTGTCGTTCCTGAATCTGGCCAGATGAACCGGGAAAACGGGTTCGATTAATCTGTTGGGCGGCTAACTGTACCATCCTCTCAAACCGTCCCCAAAATTCCGGTCTGGGTTCAACAAATCCGGCGGGGTAAAAGCAACGAGTTCCACCGGTGTAGGATTGTTTGGCATATAAAATCGTGTCGTGGCGTAACTGCGTCCAGGAGGCTAATTGGGTATTTAAGGTTTTCATTGCCCAGGCTTTTGTCCGCATCGCTTCTGGGTATTTCGCCTCGGTGGTTGGTGTTGACAGTTCCCGTAAGGTGGCTAACCAATTTAGGTAGATGTTTTGTTCCCAGATGGCGGGATTTTGCTGATCCACAACGGTTTTGACAGCAGCTAAGTGATGTTGATAATTGAGTCCATCTCGAAATTGACGCCCCTGTCTATTCGTCATCCGATCAACTAATTCGGGGACAATTTGATTATTTCCTAACGCGGCAAACGCCACATCTAAGCTACTGGGAATGCGCCGTGGCACTTTCTTACCATCCCAGAGAATGTCATCGTAAACCACTTTACTCAACACCCAGCTATCTAAGACGAATTTTTGACCGAGAAGGGTAAAGCTGCGGGGAAGTTGGATTTGCTGGGAATCGGGGGGGGATTGATAGGAATCTCCCCGAATGCTTTGCAACCCTAATGGCGTGGCTAAAATATCAGTTTGCAGTTGTTCCAGGGTGGATAATGTCTGAATATCTGTGGGGGATTTAATCGTATTCTGTGCCAAGAAGTCATTCAATTCGGCAAATGTCATCGAATCCGTTTGACCGACAAAGGTTTGCAACATTTGGTCAAACTGTTGCCATTGCGAAAATTTACCAGATTGGTTGAGGAGATGATTCAGGATAATCGCGATACCCAATTCCCGTGGCGAAGATTCCTCTGGATTCCCGGCAATCCGCAGATCAATTCTGCCACACCAAATCATCGCCCGAAAATACCGTTTCAGCGCCTCAGATTTCTCATAATGCCCACGGGGTTTAAACTGGGAAAAATCAACGCTGCGATCGCGTCCAAATAGGTTAAACTCCCGAATCCGCCCAGATTCAATCGCATCAAGGGTTTCAGCGATGCGACTATTCTGATTAAAATAGGAGTTAACTCGATTCCCGGAAAGTAGCGATCGCGCCACGGCGATAAAATAATCGGCATCGAGGATACTCTCCTCTAATACACCCTTGCCATACTCCTGCCGTACTTGAGGCAGCCTCTGCGCCATACCCGCTAAGATTTCAGAGAGCGATCGCGCCAAATACTCGGCTTCTAATTCCTCTAACATAGCATCATAAGACCGATGCCATGCATGAAGTAACGCATCACTGGAGACAAAAACAGGCAAATCCCGACTATAAATGTTATAAAATACAGCAGCAAAGCTAGGAGCGCTCATCCGTTCACTGACGACAAAGCCATTACGTTGAAACACCGCTAATTCTTCCGCATTCAGGCGAAAATCATCGCGAGGTTGAATTGGGATCATATAATCCCGATACCGCCGAGAAATATCCTCTGGTGATAAATTAAAGTCATCCCAAAACTTCGCCGTCGTTACATCCCAGCTAATTTGAGGCAAATACTCAGCTTGACTCGCATATCGCTGCTGAAAGGTTTGCGGGGATATCTGTCCAATTTGTTGCAATTCTTGGTTAAATTGCCGGGTATAATCTAATTTCCCAGTTGGGAATGTATTCTGGGCAACATGAGTAATCGTTGCATCCTGGGAATGAGTATCAAATTTTACCCGACTTGACCAGGCTACATTCGGGGTCATAATGATTAACGATAACAGGGGACAGGTTGCAGCTACAATCTGCCAAGCCTTGATCCACGGTTTATTCGCACGCTTCACTGCTTGACTCCTTTACTTGAAGGGCTTGCCAAAGGCAATTTTTAGTTAAGTGAGTTTAAGTTTTGATTACTTTTTGCTTCAACTATTGATACAAAAATTTATAGTTTCAAGATTTTCAATAAACTCAAGACTCTACGCCAGTATAACACGGGCGACCCGAACAATTGAGTGGATTGGTGTTGTTAATTGAATGACCCGTATTTGTAGGGTGGGTTAGGCGGGAACTCAATCATGGCACGTAAACGTTCAATGAACTATCCGCCGTAACCCACCAAATTAAGTAGAGAGTAACTAAATTGAGGAAAGGGCGACCCGATCCAATTGAGTGGATTGGTGTTGTTAATTAGGCGAAGCGGGTCGCCCCTACAGAATGTTAATTGTGGGGGGAATGGGTTATTTTTGCGATCGCGTCCTATCTACCTTAACTTTTCTTGGTAAACTTTTAGAGTAATCTTTATCATCCCTAAATCGTCATGACTCTTCAACACGATGAAACCTTAGAGCAAATTTACCAGCTTCTAGACAGTTTACCTAGCGAAGTGCTATTTAAGCCTGATCGGATGACACCTGATCAGAGCAATGAATGGCATAAAACCCGATCTACTCAGCACCTCATAGCTGAATGCTGGAAAAGTAAGTTTATTATTAAATCTGGATACTATCCAATAGACGAGGCTTTGGATCGAAAAGATATTTCTAAATGTAAAGCCGAGTTAATTAGATTATCAGTTGATGAGCTAAAGGCTCGATGGGAACTTTACCAAGTTGCTGAAAAGTACGTCAAAAATGCCCATGAATTTCTACAGTATTTCACGCATTATGCAAAAAACTTCCCCAAACCCATAAGTCATCTTTGGGAGAAATTACTGGATAAAGAATTATTGAAGCCGTATCCTTTTACCTCAGCTTATGAGTTATTTGCCGAAACCGTAAAAGAAGCTGTGGATCATTCTATATTAATTTCTTTAGAAAAATACTATGAAGTTCCTATCAGAAAATGGGGGAAGGCTAGTCGGTTCTTTGTTGAAATACTAGAACGAGCCGATTCTGATGGAGTTTATCCCAAGCTCGATAGTATAGAAGAAAGCAAATTTAAAAATTATTTATCTTGGGATAAGGTAACTTTTTCCTGGTCAGGCATGACGTTATGGGTATGCCAAATTGAAGCCTCCAATGATCCATTGCTGAGAGATCGACTGATAACTTATCATAAAACATTTAAGGACGTACTGATTAAAACAGTGAAAGCCAGCCGAAAAGTTCACGGATTTAAGTGGGAGAATGGACAAATAGTCCCTGCTTCTGGTCGTGGCGGAGTTTACCGCTAATCTTAACATAACTTCACATCTGGAACAAACTTGATCTCCTCTCAGGGGTACTCCCTTATTTTGGACAAGTACATATCTTAAGGAGAGTTGCCATGTCCAACATTCATGTAACCATTCTGGTATCCTTACTTCTTGGTTCAGTGATTGCTTTAGGGAAATTTCTCCAAGATCCGAAGCTACTGCTTTTAGGCTACGCTGTTTTCGGCGGTTATTGGTTTTGGTTCTTACATAAAGCCTTGCTAGCTATCGTTGAGTTAGCCACCCAAGGACAGTAAATTAGCAAACAATAGAGACATTCTCCTAGAACGCCTCTACGAAAAATGCATCGCGTCAACTTCTTTAATCCATAAAGACTTAACCATCTTGTGAATACAGTAAGCCCCCCTTTTGAAGGGGGGTTTGGGGGGATCTGCCAATGTTAGATTCACTAACCGACTACGAGTCGTTTTCTAATTCACAAAGACTTGACCATCTTCTTGAATTCTCAGTACCCCTTGGTTACTGTCCAACGTGGTTTCTTCTTCAAACGTAACCTCCAACTGTCCAGTTTCATCAACAGATATAGGCATCATCTGAAGCCAGCCATCATCCTGACGAACGGCAGTTATCGTAATCGGTGTGGGTAAGTTTTGCAGAACAATTTCTTCTCCACCTGACATAAATCGACGATCCGTATGTCCGACGGCTTGATAAGAAACGACAGCATTAGTGTTATTTTTTAGTCGCACATCAACAGTACCGTTTTGGGGAGTAATTCGGACAACTGCATCACTACGGATCTCAGGTTGAGACACGCTTGCTGGAGGGGGTACAGGAGTCATCTGTCTACTAGGCACTTGACCGCCTCGACCCATCTGTGTTGCCTCATTCGGCGGACACCCCTGTGGAACCATGCGCGTGCTATTGTAAGGTTCTTCGTAGTAGATTCCCGGACAAGGATTGACTTGAGATAAGGTAGAAAAAGGTGCGGCTGATGCTTCTAAAATTGTTACTGGTAAGCTAATTAGAACACCACCGACTATCGCGCCTAATAGTCCGGCATTTTTGAGATTACTTAGATTACTCTGATGTTGTTTTTTCATGAAAACCTCTTTTAAAATCATCTATGGACGATAGTTTCGCAACCAAAACTAAAATTACTTACTTATTTGAATTCTCAGGCAAGACAATTTCCCGATCCGTAACCGCTTAAGGTATACGAATACTTTTAGATCAAGAACCGAGTTGCCTCTGTTTACGTTGTCCACCTAACAATTTAACCGCTTCTATGTGACTGTCTCATCTACCTAGGGAAGGGCATAACCTTCTATCGAAAGTAGGAGTTGTCTATAAGCCTAGAGTATAAAGGAAAACTAAAATAACTGGATTTTATGGAAAAATCAGTATATAGGAAGATGCAAAAAAAATAATAATTTCTGTAAATTAAGCTTCATCAGAACGCTTACTGTACGATCCGTTTCATCTGTTCAAAACTTGCTGTTTCAGGGGAGAGGTATTAATGTTTACTTATATAGATAGATGGATAATTTACCCTAGTTAGATAAATTTTTATCATGCAAGTTAAATTCAGAACCTCAATGAAAAATTTGTATAAATTGATAGGATTGACAACCCCAGCGTTGATGGCATTGGGTACAGCCTCGGCTGTGGCGACAACAACATCATCTCCAAGACACCAGCCCTCCACTTCAGCCGGAATATCTGTAGAAAATGAAACCCATGATAAACTAGCACAAGTCTCAGCCAACTGTCGCCAAGTGGCAGCTATAGGAGGGGGGTTATATGTGCGAGAACAACCAACGGTTTATAGTGAGTCTGTCGCCGTATTAACAGATGGACAAACTGTCACGATTGAGAATGGTGGCACCAAGTATTGGGTTCCGATTTCCGCCCCTGTATCAGGTTATGCGTTTAGAGGTTTTCTCACGTCTTGTTAATCTACTCAGTAGGGGAACAGGGAACAGGGAACAGGGAACAGGGAATAGGGAATAGTTAGGATTTGACTCAAAAACGATAACCTAAACTACCAAATATAGCAACCGCCACAACGGTTAGGACACTAAGTCCATCTCAAAACAATACATGGCATTCACCAGTATGTCATAATGACCCTGGCGACTGCTATAATACCAAATCCGGGTTAGCTACCCCCGTTATAACCTAGTCCGCGCAGGCGGACTTTGTTTGTGTAGCAGCGATTTCAATCGCCTCCTATCACTCAGCAAAAATATCTAACTGCTGTACCGATGTGTCTGGTGTAATCGTTTCCGTATCCTTGGCTTTCTTGCCAATCCCTTTCCGCAATCCCATGGCAATTTTACTATGCTTTTCAATTTGCCCCATCACCTGCTTTGCCCGTTGAATCACCGCCGGGGGTAAACCCGCCAGACGCCCCGCTTCAATCCCATAGGATTTATCCGCCCCGCCGGGTTGAACTTGGTGTAAAAAGATAATTTCATCGGGCAATTCTTTCACCGTAACCTGATAATTGGCAACATTCTCTAAAATAGACGCCAGTTCGTTTAATTCATGGTAATGCGTAGCAAAAATAGTCCGTGCCTGAATTTCCAGAGACAGATATTCCGCCACCGCCCAAGCAATAGATAACCCATCAAACGTGGCGGTTCCTCTGCCAATTTCATCTAATAAAACCAGGGACTTATTGGTGGCATGATTTAAGATATTTGCCGTTTCATTCATCTCCACCATAAACGTGGATTGACCCGTGGCTAAATCGTCAACCGCACCAACCCGCGTAAAAATGCGATCGCAGATTCCCAATGTCGCCGATGTCGCTGGCACAAAACTCCCCGTCTGTGCCATAATTTGAATTAATCCCACTTGGCGTAAATAGCAACTTTTGCCACTGGCATTGGGTCCGGTGAGGATAATTAAATCGGGACGTTGATGACTCCCCGTCTCCGTCTTTTCCGCAGATGATGACGTTGATTCTTCCCATCCCAAATGCGCCGAATTAGGGACAAAGAACCCGATTGGCAGAGACTTTTCTACCACCGGATGGCGTCCATCAATGATTGTAATCTCTCGCCCTTCTACCATCGTGGGACGAGAATACCCCTGGCGTACCGCTACTTCCGCTAAACCCGACAAAACATCAATCGCCGCCACAGCGCGAGACAGATTGCGAATTAACTGGGCATAATTCCCCACTTGGGTGCGTAATCCAACAAAAATCTCGTATTCTAAGCGGTTTAAATCATCGCGTGCGGTGAGAATCCGGGTTTCGCGTTCTTTTAAATCGGGAGTAATGTAGCGTTCTTCGTTGGTGAGGGTTTGTTTGCGGATGTACTCGTCAGGAACTTGGTCGGCTTTAGAGCGAGCGATACTGATGTAATAGCCGAAGGTTTTGTTGTATCCTACTTTTAAATTGGTAATACCCGTGCGATCGCGTTCCGTGACTTCTAGGTTAGCAATCCATTGCTGATCTGCTTCTGCCATACGGCGCATTTCATCCAGTTGGTCATTCACCCCAGGACGAATTAAATTACCTTCCTTAATCTGCAACGGTGGCGATTCCACTAGATGGGCGCGAATGCTTTGTCCTAACTGTTCTAATTCAGGAGGAAAGGTTTGCAATGCCTTCAGATAGGGAGAACCCCCATACGCCGCCAGTTCTGCCAAGTCGGGTAATTTTAACAGCGAATCCGCTAACGCCACCAAATCCCGTGCATTCGCCGTTCCGGAACTTGCCCGTCCGGTTAATCGCTCTAAATCATAAATTCCCCGTAATAACTGACGTAAATCTTCCCGCAGTCCGGTATTTTCCGTCAACTCCTGAATCGTATTCTGTCGCGCCCGAATTCCTTTACTATCTAACAGAGGTTGCAATAACCAACGGCGTAATGCCCGTCCGCCCATGGAGGTACTGGTTTGATCCAATGCCCAGAGTAGGGAACCATGAAATGTATTATCCCGCACCGTGGTGGTAATTTCTAAATTACGGCGGCTTTGGTGATCCAGAATCAGATAATCGGCTAACGTATACGTGCGTAAATGTTGCAGGGCGACATAATTTTCCTTCTGCGTGTCTTCCAAATATTCCAGCAATCCCCCCGCCGCCCTAACTCCCAGAGGCAAATGTTCACACCCCATCCCTTCTAGCGATCGCACTTTAAATCGTTCCAAGAGTCGTTGTCTAGCTTCTGATGAACTGAAGGGGGTTTGGGAACGCAGACTGTAGCAAAAGGAGTTGGGTAACCAATCGGGTAACGACTGCGATTTTTCCCCTGGACGCAGCATACTCCCTAAATCCGGGGCGTTGGTGGGAATCAGCACTTCTGAAGGGTGCAAGCGCAACAGTTCCTGTACCAGTAACTCTAAATCCGTGGCTTGGGTGGTGAAAAATTCCCCCGTGGAAATATCCGCATACGCCAATCCCCAATGATTCCCCGCCATCACCACCGCCGCCAGGAAGTTATTGCGTTTAGCATTTAGCATCCCGGCTTCGGTTAACGTACCGGGGGTAAGAATGCGAGTAATTTCTCGTTTCACCTGACGCCCTTCTTTAGCGGCGACGGATGCATCTTCGACTTGATCACAAATTACAATCGCATAGCCTTTTTCCACTAACTGAGTCGCATGGCGTTCAATCGAGTGATGAGGAACACCTGTCATCGGAACTCGTCCCACCCCCTTCCCCGCCTCCTTACTGGTGAGGACTAATTCCAATTCTTCCGCCACTCGCCGCGCATCTTGGAAGAAGGTTTCATAGAAGTCGCCAACTCGGTACAGCAGTACCGCATTCGGATACTGGTCTTTAAGTTCCGCAAAATGCTGCATCATCGGCGTTAGCTGTTGGCGGTCTACTGTCCGATGATCCATATTTTCCGCCGCCACCTGCTTCGCCTTCTCGGTGGCGCGAACGTCGGTAGCACCGTTGGATTCGGGAGTAGATGCGTTGGAATATCCGCTCATGAACAGTTTTGATATGCCGACAACAATCATGACTTTACCGTAATCTGGGGAGGATTGGTAGTGAAGGTTTGTTAGGATTGCCTGGGAGTGGGTGCGAAGCCTCGCCTTAAACCCAGGGTACGGCAATGCCGTACCCCTACGGAAGAATTGATTAGGTAGGGACACGATACCATCGTGTCCTGATTTAGATCTAACAGACAAACGTGCGATCGCGCCGTTTGTAGTAGGGGCTTTAGCCTTAAACAAGTTACGTCGAAGAGAATTAACGGAACTCGACCAACTCACCTAAAACTCACACCCACTGGATTATATAAGTTAGCGGTTGGGTGCGGGGCGGGTTTATTGAATTAAAAAGTGTCTCGCCACAGATAACAGTAAAACCCGCCCCTACGAATTAATTGGTTTTGTCAGTATTTAGGTTTAATTGACCAATTTATAGGGAATATGATCAACAGGCAAGTTAGGCGATCGCCTCTTTAACGCTCTGAATCTGAAATCCTGAATCAAGAGGTTATAGGCGGACACATTTTCCCATGATGAAAAGTATACCAGAAAATCGGGCGATCGCACTTTACCGTCATCCTCACTTTTCACGGTATGTGGCGCAACGTGAATGTTGATTGTGTAGGGGCGGGTTTCACTACTATCTTTTCGGTGACACCCGGATGTTACTAAACCCGCCCAGACGCGCCATGGCGCGTCTCTACAATAGTTTATAGACTTCCCATGAAAAGTCAGACCGTCATCGGGGTAGGATTAGTATAGCACTACGCATTAAGGTTAGGACAAGTGAAGAAAAATTAAAATCGCTCAATCCCTTGTCAGGTTAGCTTTCGTCTTCACTATTGCCCATTCCCCATTCCCTAGCGCGTAGCGCTATATTAAACAGTTGTGGCAATTTTGAAACCTGCGCTCATTGCTATACCTGGGTTTTAAGATTCTCACCGATCAGCACTCAAATAGGATGGCTATATCTTTGAGGAAGAGAAAGGAAATGGATAAAACTGCTGTAATGGCTCTAACGATTGGTACGTGGATATTCGGATGGGAGGTGGCTCAAGCGGCTAACCCTAGCTTGGGGAGTTCTTTTCAAGAGTGGTGTCTAAACAAAACCAGTTTATCAGCTGAGGCAAGGAAAACAGTGGAAGTGTTGTTAGAAGAAGCGGGTACGAGTGACTGTAAACAAGCTGATGACAACCTATCAAGTCGCACTGAACTTGACCTCAGCTTTAGCCAAATAACAGATGTCAGTTCTCTATCTGGACTTACTAATCTGAGTTTGCTTGACCTCAGCAATAACCAAATAACAGATGTCAGTCCTCTATCTGGACTTACCAATCTGACTGGGCTTGACCTCGGAGAAAATCCCATACCACAGCCAACTTGTCCAGTCAGTTCCCCAGATGTTTGCGGGTTCTGACCCTAACATTGACAGGTGACGCACCAAAAATTAATTTGAGTTAATGGGTAAACCTAAAATGACCGCTTATACGATAGACTTTAACCCAATCATGCAGCTTACCGACGACCAATTCTATCAATTGTGTCGGGCTAATCCGGAGCTGAAATTTGAGCGGAATGCCCAAGGAGAATTAATTATTATGCCCCCCACTGGCGGAGAAACCGGAAAACAAAACTTTGAACTGGTCATTGATTTTGGGATATGGAATCGCCAAACTCGATTAGGAGTTGGGTTTGACTCCTCCACCTGCTTTAAACTCCCCAACGGCGCTAATCGTTCTCCGGATTTGGCTTGGGTGATACAGGAACGCTGGGATGCACTATCTCCCGAACAACGCACCAAGTTCCCACCAATTTGCCCTGATTTTGTGGTGGAATTGATGTCTCCTTCGGATAGATTAAAAGACATCCAGGATAAAATGAAAGAATATATCGAGAATGGCGCTCGTTTGGGTTGGTTAATTGCGCCAGGAATGAGACGAGTGGAAATTTATCGTCCTCAGCAATCTGTTCAGGTTTTAGAGGTTCCAGCTACTCTTTCAGGAGACGAGGTTTTACCCGGATTCATCCTGGATTTAAGCTCTCTTTGGTGAGAGTTAGTTTGTAGTAAGGGCTTTAGCCTCCCTCCAATTATGTCGAAGAGAATAAACGGAACTCGAAAAACTCACCGAAAACCCACACCAACTGGATTATACAAGTTAACGGTTGGGTTCGGGGCGGGTTTATTGAATTGAGAAGTTTCTCGCCAAAGATAACAGTCAAACCCGCCCCTACGGGTTAACGCTTATGTGGGTTAAATTGTCAAATCTAGAGGGAATAAAATTAACAGGCAAATTAGGCGATCGTCTCTTTAGATCTCTGAGTCGGAAATCCTGAATCAAGAGGCTATAGGCGGACACATTTTCCCATGGTATAAAGTATACCAGAAAATCGGGCGATCGCACGTCATCAGGGCAGGATTAGTATTAAAGGTTTGTTAGGATTGGGCATTCAGCAGCAGAAAGACTGGAAAATTGACTGAGTAGACGTAAACTCGACGTAACAACACCAGTGCCAATCCCTATTTATCATATTACAGACATCAAAAATTTAACGTCTATATTGGAACAGGGTGGATTATTCGCTTATAATTGGCTGCGCCAAAATAACATCAATTACATCAGTATTGCTTATCAAACTATCCAATATCGCCGTGAAACTACTACGGTTCCCTGTGGCGCTGGTGGCGTATTACATGATTATGTGCCATTTTACTTTGCCCCCCGTTCCCCGATGCTCTACACGATTCACAGAGGGAATGTGCCGGGTTATACTCAAGGACAACGTAGCGTCCTTTATTTAGTTTCCTCTGTCGAGGCGATCGCGACAAACATACCAGGGTTTGTCTTTACCGATGGTCATGGGATTATGGCGTACTCAGACTTTTATGATGATCTGGCTTATTTAAATCGGATTGATTGGCAGATTATGAAAGAGAACTACTGGGCAGATACGCCAGACGATGGAGATAGAAAGCGCAGACGACAAGCTGAGTTTTTGGTGCATCGATTCTGTCCGTGGAGGCTCATTGAAGAGATTGGCGTGTTCAATTCTACAATCCAAGTACAGGTACGGCAACTATTACAAAAGTTGAACTATCAGCCTCCCGTTAATGTTTACCGTGATTGGTACTATTAACGTTAAAATAATCGTATAACTCCGATTCAAGTCATCCATTCAGAACCGTGATTGAGTTTAAGCAAGGCAACCTACTCGAAGAAAACACGGAAGCCCTCGTCAACACCGTCAACTGTGTCGGTGTCATGGGTAAAGGAATAGCCTTGCAATTTAAACAAGCATTTCCCGAAAACTTCCGTGCTTACAAAAAGGCTTGTAATGCCCAGAAAGTAAAACCGGGGCGAATGTTTATTGTACCCACCGATCAATTGTTTCCCCGATATATTATTAATTTTCCCACTAAACGTCATTGGAAAGGACAATCAAAACTAGAGGATATTCAAGCTGGACTGAAAGCGTTAGTGGCTGAGATTAAGCGGTTAAATATTCATTCTATTGCCATTCCGCCTCTTGGATGTGGGAATGGCGGATTAGATTGGCATAATGTTAAACCACTGATTGAATCAGCCTTAGCTGAATTGCCAGACGTGCAGGTGGTTATCTTTGAGCCGCAAGACGCACCAATAGCCAATACAATGCCAGTAGCGACATCAATCCCTAAAATGACTCGCGCCCGGGCTTTATTGATTCGCTTACTGGAACTCTATAGTATTCCGGGTTATCAACTCACGAAACTGGAAATCCAAAAACTTGCCTATTTCTTACAAGTAGCGGGTGAACCCTTGAAACTGCGGTATGTTAAACATCACTATGGTCCCTACGCCGATAATCTGAATCATGTTTTGCAACGGATTGAAGGGCATTTTATTCGGGGTTATGGTGATCGCAGTAATAATTCTCAAATTCAGGTATTGCCTAGGGGGAGAGAAGCCGCCCATACTTTTTTAGCACAAGACCTGGAGGCTAATGACTGTCTCCAGCGAGTGGGAAATTTAATTCAAGGTTTTGAAACGCCTTATGGATTAGAAATGCTAGCGACGATTCACTGGGTTACTCAAGAGAATCCTGAAGCCGCTACGGATGTTGATGTGATGATTGATCAGGTGCATCAATGGAGTGAACGGAAACGCAAACGCTTTCAACCGGAACATCTTCGCAAGGCTTGGCAACGTCTTCGTGAGAAGAGCAATTGTGGTTAATGGAACGAATTATTTTGTTAATCTTAACCCAGTCCAAGGGAAAGAACAAGCTGGAAAACGTCCTGTGCTTGTTCTTTCAATTGATGCCATTAATCGTTTACCGCTAGGGGTAACGGTTATTGCAGGCACATTTTTATAGGTGAAAAGTATACCAGAAAATCGGGCGATCGCACTTAATGTTGACTGCCCCCTTGATAATTTAGTCCACGCAGGCGGACGCAAGTTTATGTAGCTGTGATTTTAATCGCCATGGCTTGATATCATGAATCCACCATCAGCTTCAGCCGTACAATTTGTTCGCCTGTTTCATCCAGGGGAACTTCAATCACATCATTCGTGAGACGATCCAAACAATTGAGGAGCGATCGCAGATGGGGGGTACTTGCCCCAGTATCCACGTATAATCGATCCGATAGGCTACTCAGCCGTTTCCAACTTGTGTAAAGTTTCCCCACGGTTTGCTCCAACACAGATGCCTGTTTAACCAAATCAGCCGCCGTATTCAAACAATCTAGCCGCAGGGCTTCCTGGAGTGCCAATTCCATATCCAACGACGAATCCTGAATCGCTTGCACTTGGGCGGCGGCGTCGAGGTATTTCGCCAAGAAACGGGCGTCTGATGTGGTTTGTTTCACCGTATCCACATCAGGATTTGCCGCGACTTCCTCTTGTAGCGGTTTCAGATGGGTTTCTGGCAACTTCTCCATTTCTTTCACCAACGGTGCCAGATAACGGGCGGGCATAGTTCCGGCTGAGGCTTTGTCTTTTACTTCATCAGGGAGTAACTCGGAGGACATAGCAGTCCATTCATCGGCTAGCTGCTTCACCTCACGCCGCGTAATCCGATCGCCCTGTTGCGCCTTATCGCTAACCAGTTGTTGCACTTCGGGGGCAGATTTGGCGGTTTCCACAAATGCCCGTTTACTGAAATTACGGATCGCATCGGGATTGAGTTTGCCTTCAGCCAGGAGGGTATCGGCACTATTTGCCAGTTCAATCAGGGAATATGCCTGACTTTTACTAATTTCACGGCTTTTCAGCCAGTTGAGAAAGCCCGTACCACGTCCATCCCCGCCTTTTTTCTCGCGATCGCGCACCACACGCAGAATCCGCCCGCGCCAGATCTCGGTTTGTAAGTCGAAGCGATCGCACACTCGCCAAGCGTTATCGACAAGTTGCTGAAAGTCATAGTCCTGAATGTCCTCATCCTCTGGATCAGGAAGCTGGAAATTCAAATCAACGGGTTCTTCAAGGACAGCCGCGAGTTCGGCAGTGGATTCGGGGATTTCAACCATAGGGATGCTAATCGTCGAGCGATCAAACGGGGTTATTACAGCTTCTCAAATTATAGAGGGACGCCACCACTAGAGTAATAGAGGTGAGGCTGGTGCGGGTAATGCACAAGATATGCCAATCGGCAAGGGTTCAGCTCACTTTTATGCTATAGCAGTAGACACTTCGATTAGGACAAAGGCACCATTGTCGAGACGTTGCATGCAACGTCTCTACTTTCATCAAAGTTAACGGTTGAGAGTAGGAAGGAATAGGGAACCGTTCTGATTCCTCATCGTTTATGTCAAAAAATCCTGACATAAATCTGTCTCTAGTTTCAGTAAATGCTTCTGTGACAGAAAAAGCGTACTTTTTGTCCCGCCCATAATCGAGGATCGGTAAGATGAGAGCAGATAGTCAGTGAGGGAATAGTCCTCAGGCGCTGACAGTGCTGCACTCCAATAGGAGGCTGGCGACTGAAGAGAAGCCGGGGTTGATTTTTCCAGGTTGCGGTAGTATCTCTAGGAGAAGAATCATCCCTTGTGCGATCGCGATCGCGACTAGAGTCTTCTTGTTTCCCTAATGATGACAACTTCAGGTTATGACTACATTAAACCCTACCATTCCGGTTGATGCCGAACAGATCAATAGTATAAGTATATTTGAACTCATCCCGCCAGAAGTGCTGCAATGGATTAATGAGTTATCCTGGGAAGAGCGACGCTATATTTTATCACTGTGTCATTTAATTTGTACGGTTCCCCTAGATAAACAAGCGGAATTTCTCGATAACTATACAGCAGACAGTTTGGTATTAAAACTTCTCCAAGAGCAAGCCCCGAAAGATTGGGTGACTCGCTCTTTCAAAAAACTCCACATCAATCAAAAACTCACGAATACTGTATTAAAAAACTATATTAAACAGTATTACATTCATTCCGCCCAAGACCTACGCACCAAACCTGATCGCGACATCGAGTATTTAGAATCTGTTCTCCGTCTCATTAATGATCCAGAAGAGCGTAATAATCTATTTCATTACATCTTAGGTAGCGAAATCATCAAAATGCTGTTCCAAATGAGCTGGCTGCAACACGAGCGATTTTATCGTTTACAGAAAAACCAAGAATATTTTATTAATCATTATATTAAACCCATCCAACATACCCATCGCTTAAATGGTCTGGTTGTCCCCAAAGACGAAACACTTTTCTTTGCTAAACGGGACTACTTCATCAAAAAGCCTGATATTAGAGACAAGCAGTTAACTGAGTTACTGATGTCTACGTTTACAACAGCTCAAGTTAGCAATTTGGGCTTTTTTATTAGCCATAATCTAGATTTTGTCATGTTTGACTATGACTCTATTTTTACCTCAGAGCCAGAATGTATTTTTCTTTGCTGACTGCGCTGAGAATTTGATGCCCTGATTTTCAAGTGCTGATGTGGTCTAGACTGAATGAAGAATACTAAGTATTGTAAAAAAAATTAAACCTAATCCGCTGATATCTAAATTTTTCCATAGCCAGACTTGACAGACAGGGTTAAGTGACTGAGACTTATATATTTAAAGGCGTGGTAAAGGGTTGAATCTAGGCTAATGATAAGCTGTCATGCATTTAAATTGGGTATTAGTAGCGAGCAAGATGCTCGCACTACACTGTAATTTTGTCCACCTACTTAATTTCAACCATGCTAACCACTACCTCGAACAGTCTAGAAGAAACTCAAGGGATTGGCGTCCTAGAGAAGATCACATTGGCTGTAAAAAAATGGGCAAAGACGCTTCCCACCGATCAGCGAAAGCATATCATGTCACTCTGTTACTTAATCTGTGCAACTTCGCCCGAAATACAAGCAGAATTGACGGGGTTTTTAGACGATTATGTAGCCGATAGCTTAGTGGAACAGATTTTACAAGATCGAATCCGCCTTCAGCTAGTCACCAAGTATTTGCGAGAATTCTGTATTGAAAAAGAACTCGATCCTTTAGTGTTAAACAGCTATATCGAACAATTTTGTATTCATTCAGCCCAAACGTTACAAAAAGAACCCGAACTCTATTTAGAGTTTGTGCTGCGACTGATTCATAGTCCAGAAGAACGTCATGATCTTTTCAATTATATTTTGGGCTATGAAGTGATTAAAATGATGTTTCAGATGAGTTGGCTACAACACGAGCGATTGTATCAGCTTCAGAAGAATCAAGAACGTTTTATCCGCAGTTATATCAAACCCATTCAACATGCTCATCGAATTAATGGGATTGTGGTACCGAAAAATGAAACCGTATTTTTTGCTAAACGTGACTACTATATCAAGCAGCCCCAAATTTCCGAAAAGAAATTGATTGAATTGGTTTTATCGACTTTTGACCATAAAATAGTTATAAATTTAGGGTTTTCAATAAGCTGCACTCTAGACTTTTTGGCATTTGACTATGACTATATTTATGGCAATGAAGAAGCCGACTGTATATTTTATGCAACTGTTTAAAGCCCTAATTAGTCGGACTTTCATCAAAATTAGCGGTTGAGATGAGGAAGGAACAGTAATGGTTTGAGGCTGGTTAACATTTAGTTTAACCGTTGATTACTGCTAGTAATCCTTTAATGACCAGCAGGCTAAGAGTAGCGATAATCGTTACAGCTATCAGTAATCCTAACAATAACCAGACCAGAAAAAACCAATCTGTCTGTTTTTCCGGTTGAGGACTATCCAAATAGGTTTCCAGCAGTGCCATATTTTTAGTATTTGCCTTCCAGGTTGCATCAGCAATATCGCCCACGACGGGTACGGAACCGATAACTGTATCCAAAAGGATATTAATCACCATTTGCCCTAATAGCGATCGCGGGATACCAATCCGTGCGGCTTCGAGTACGATATAGGCAGAGAATGCTGTACCTAAAAAATCACCAGCTCCGGGTAATAATCCTAACACCGGATCTAACCCGAAACGCCACGGTGTTCCCGGAATAGGAATGGCATTGTCAAGCAAATTGCTCAACCGACGCAGACGGCGGAGAGTAGAGGTTTTGGAGTTATGGGTCATTGGATTTTGGATTCGGATATTTCAGATACTCTTTGTAACTCAGGTTTGTCACTGGATTGCTGTTTATCCGCTTGCATGGCTTCCCCGACGGTAAAATTAAGCTGATCTCCTAATAAAAGTACCAGAGATGTCATATATAACCAAAGCTGTAAAACAATCACCGCCCCCAAAGCGCCGTAAATTTTGTGATAATTGCTGAAATTAGACGCCACGTAATGCCGAAATACACCGGATACAATCGCCCAAGATACCGCTGCCAAAACCGCTCCAGGTATGATCGGGGTTCCCTGACGCCAGTGGCTGATGCCAAAGCGGTAGATAATCGCAAAGACGATGGCAACTAAGCTTAAGGCAATCAACCAACTTAACAGCCTCAATAGGGTCAACAAGATGACAACAATACTTTTATATTCCACCAAGTTGACCGCCCAGTTACTAATAAACAAGATAAATGAGGCGATGAATAGGAGTAAAACGCTGCCTAGGGTCAACCCCATAGCAATCAATTTAGCTTTCCAAAAGGGTCGAGTTTTTTCTGAAGGAATTTGATTAATTTGGTCAAGGGCATTCATCGCCGCATTCAGCGCCCCGGAAGACACCCAAATTGCCATAATGAAGCTCAGCGAAAATAAACCTCGATTATCGGTAAGGTTAATTCCCTCAGCGAAATTACGCATCAGTTGCATCGCCTGTTCAGGCGCGACTTCACTAAGCTGATCGGCTGGATTCGTCCAGGGGAAAAATTGTTTGAATAATTCAATCACGGTGAAAATCACCAAAATTGCTGGAAACAGGGCTAACATGGCGTTATATGCCATCTGAGAGGACAAACTCAAGAGCCGATGTTTTAAGGCACGGCTGACGGTGATTCTTAGGGTTGCCAGATTCAGATACCGAAAAAAATGTAAGAAACGGAGTAGACGGGGACGTAGCATAAATAATGGGTAGGGTAGCAGTATCGTTCACCCTTACTGTGCCAAATTTTTTGACCGTTAAATACAAACAGGAGTCAGTATAGGGAGCTACACAATGCCCTATGTGTCCAGAACCCCCTACAGGAGCAGTCTGCAATGAGCAATGATGTCAGACAGTGGTTAGCCGAAATCAAGGAACTGAAACAGCAACTCGCCGATAGTATTCGCGATCGCGATGCTGCCAATGAATCGGCGGCTAACTGGCGTCGTCTCTACAATACCGAAGCCCAGCAACGCCGCACGGAAGCCCGACTTGCCCAACAACAGATTGACACCCTCACCCTGGAAATCCAACAACTGCAACAGGAGAAGGCTCAATTCAAAGCTCAAGATCCCGACGCCACCTCCGCCATTGAACAGGAAGTGGCAAAACTGCAAACCCTAGAACAGGTGCAACAAAAACTGATCGAGGTGATCATGGAGCGCGATCGCCTCATCGATGCCTTGAAACTTGAGCAAGCCAATCATGCCCAAACCCGCAACAGCTTAACCGCAGTCATTGGCGATACGATTGACCAGTTGACCAAACAACGTGACACTACAGACAAGTAAGGACATTTGAAGTTCGCACAAACTGTAACAATTTTGGCATCACCTCTCCCTCTATAGACAAGGGCATGATCAGGTCTCTAGAGAGAATAGCCAGAAACATCAAGCTAACCCCTTTCATCCTTCAGGAGTATTTTTCACCGGAAATTGATTTTGTGAGGAAACCTTGAATTTATAGTATCGCTCCTTGGTATAATTTACATTTCGGCTCATTGAATGAGATAATAGAACTGTGAGGTAAAGAACGGAAAAAAATTTGAAGATAAAGGGGGAACTTATGAAACATAAGATTCTAGCAATGATAACCTTACTGACTCCCCTAGTGTTCGCTAGCTCCGTCAAAGCGGAAAATCCACTTCATGTGCAACAGTTACTATCCACTGGAGCCTGTGCCAACTGCGATCTATCGGGAGCTGATCTCAAAGGTGCCCATCTGATTGGCGCTGACTTGAGAGAGGCGAATTTGCAAGGTGCTAACCTGAGCCACGCGAACCTTGAAGGTGCGGATCTACGCGAGGCAAATTTGGCGGGGGCGAATTTGACAGGCGCTTTTGTCACCAATGCGGATATGAAAGAAGCGAATTTGAACCGGGTGAATTTTACAGAAGCCACGATTTACGATGCCAACGTCTATGGCGCATCAATGCAGAATATGACCATTAGTGATGCTGATATATTCTACACGGGCATCGGTGTAGGCGGTGAAGGCGAGGGAGAAGTCGTCCCCGATTGGTATTAAGCATCAATCTGATGGTTTAGAATCGTAGGGGCGCAAGGCTTGCGCCCCTAAATTTTAAGCTGTAATGCATTTAAATTGGGTATTATAGCACTACGCATTGAGGTTAGGACAATAAAATTAGGTGAAAAGGCAATAGGGAAAAGGCAATAGGCAACAGAGTCATGTCCTAACGTATGCCCGTAATGCTATAGTAGCGAGCAAGATGCTCGCTGTTCCCTCCTGCCTTCTGCCTTCTGCCTCCTGCCTTCTGCCTTCTGCCTTCTGCCTTCTGCCTTCTGCCTTCTGCCTTCTGCCTCCTGCCTCCTGCCTTCTGCCTCCTGCCTTCTGCCTTCTGCCTTTTGCCTTCTGCCTTCTGCCTTCTGCCTCCTGTCTCTTCCCCCACCACAACACTTATTCAGCAACCCCTACCAAAACCTCTCCCACGGCTACCCGCATACCATTAGCAAAATCCCAAGCAGACTGAGCGCGTTTACCCGCTAGCTTAACTTCGCGCAGTAGCAACAATCCTTCACCCGTTTGAATAATTGATCCGATTCCCTTAAGAATACTCACCACTTCTCCGGGATGCCCAGAGGCTTCCTTTACAGACAACCACTGTTGCTCCGAAATCGTTAAATCTGTCGGCAATTGGGGAAAATAAGCCTCTCCCAGAGGAGTAGTTGCCAGGATTTTCAATGATTTATCCCGAAATGAAGCGACACAATTGGGAACAAATCCTCTGATCTGATTATGTATTTCTATGGCAGAGCGTGACCAATCTACAGCATAATCCGACTTTTGAATCAGGGGTGCATAAGTAGCTTGGGAATTATCCTGGGCGATGGGTTGAACATCTCCTTGGTTGAGCTTCAGCAGCGTTTCGATTAACAAATCCGCCCCCAAATCCGACAGTCTTACGGCTAACTGATGGGCATCGTCCAATAGCCCAATGGGTGTGTGAGCCTTCAGTAACATGGGTCCGGTATCCATCCCAGCATCCATAAGCATGGTAGTAATGCCAGTTTCGGTTTCGCCATGATACAAACACCATTGGATTGGGGCGGCACCCCGGTATTTCGGTAGAAGTGAACCATGGACATTCACACAGCCGAGTCTGGGCATATCAAGAATTTCTTGAGACAGAATCTGCCCATAAGCGACAACAACAAATACATCTGCCCCAGCTTGGTTGAGTTGGCTCAGGGTTTCTGTGTGCTTTTTCACCCGTTTGGGTTGCCAGACGTGCAGTTGATGGGTTAGCGCCAGAGTTTTTATTGGTGAAGGAGAGAGTTTATTTCCCCGCCCTCGACGTTTATCGGGTTGAGTGACTACACCCAGAACATTAAAGTCTGAATGGTTGATTAAGCGTTCTAAAGTGGGTACGGCGAATTGAGGCGTACCAAAGAAAATAACGTTCATCTTAACTTTCAGGCAAAAACTGACGAATGACAAATGACGAATAACAATTTTACTCAACAGAAATAGCAATCCGGCGATTGCGCTGCTGGTTGGCATCAGTATCATTTGCCACCAGGGGACGAGTTTCACCATAACCCACAACTAACCAGCGATAATCCTCTGCCAAAGCACGCGCGAAATATTGCTCCACGGCTTTGGCACGACGAAAGGATAGTTCGCGATTATCCTCAGGTTCGCCTTGGCTGTCTGTATGAGCGGCAATGCGAATGGTACTGGCGGGATAGTTACGTAAATCCGCAATAATTTTATCTAAAATCAAGCCCGCCTCTGGACGCAGTAGACTATTATTGCCCTCAAATAAAACATCACTGGGTAACGTCACCTTCAACTTTTGAGTTGACTGAAACGAGTTCGACGAGGTTGTCGCCACCGTAGCCTTCGGATTCTCCCGATTGGATGTTGCCTCTTCAGGGGGAGGTTGAACGCCGTCAAGTTGCAGCGCGATCGCTTGTAAGCGTTTTTCTAACGATTCATTGGGGCGACTATTACCCAGTTGAGTTTCTAAGGTAGCAACTCCTTCACTCAAGGCTTGCAGTTGACCTTGCAGTTGAGTGAGCCGGGCTTGCACCTGTTGTCTCTGTACGGGAGTCAGTTGAGGTGGCGAACCTGTCGGTTCTGGTATCGATGTTGGGGTAGTATGGGGAGAAACGACTGGCATCTGCCCTTCAAAATGGCTTGCCATTTTGAGGAAAAAGGGTTTTTCAGGGTTAGTTCTGGGATAGAACGTGGCAAGGACAATGCCCACAATTAAGGCTAAACCGCCACTGACGCCCAATAGTAGCACTCGGAATATAAAAACGAGAAACCAAGGGCGTTGAGACCTCAAAGAGGCAGAAGTCGTTTGATCTGCTGAATGAGCGGATTGAATCACCGATTTTCCTGAATTTTATTCAGACCTTAGAAGAATAACACCAATACATCCATTAATTCGATCATGCCATTTGTTAGAAGTTTGTCACCACCTCTAATTAGATGGGGGAGATGGGGGAGATGGGGGAGATGGGGAAGATGGGGGAGATGGGGTGATCGGAGAATTTCCCGGTTCCCTGTTCCCTAATCACCAATCCTCTACTCAAGAGTGAAAACTTTCGTAAAAAGGTTGAGTTGTAGGATGCCTTAGCTTGATATACATAGACTATAGAACGTTGCCATAGTTCCCAGAACAAAACGTTGCTCCTCACACAAGACGCGCCGTTTAGCAACCTCACCCCGATCAATGTTCAAACTAATAGTCCGCTTATTCAGATGGTTTTGTTCCCCACCATACCTCTTACTGTTTGCTCCTTGGCTACTGATGACTGATAACGTATCTGCCCAAACTCAATCGGTTCAAACCCCTGAACCCGCTTATTTTCCTGTAGAAACAGACCCTCCATCGGTGTCTTCTCCCCCAGCGCATCTTGACGTGACTGAAGAAATCGCTCCCGATATGATTGAGACCATAGAGCAGATTGATCCTCTTGATAGTCCTCATCCTGTCCCGTGGAATTGGGTATTGGCAACCCAAGCGGAACTAGCGGCAAGTGACACCTTCGGTTTACGCTACTACCGCAGCCAATCATTAGTGTCTCCAGATGGTCAATATGCTGCCTATAGTCGCATTTCCATGCAAGGGCAACCTGAACTCTATCGCAGCCGAGTTACCAGTGTGATGTTCCTAGAAGATTTGCAGACTGGAGATTTACAAACCCTTACGGCGTCATCTCCCTTATCGGATAATCCCTTAGTCAGTAAGGAAGATGCGGATATGCCAGGAACCTTCGCGATGTTGATCCCCGTGTCTTGGTCACCGTCTAGCGATCGCCTTTTAGCACGACAGTTTGAAGGCTTGTTCAGTACATCCTTTGCTTCGGATTATGCGGTGATTTGGGATCGCCAGAAAAATCGCACCTATACTGTCGCACCTGAACCCATTGACTATACCCATGCGGTGTTATTGGGGTGGAGTCAAACCCATCCTGATCAGGTTCTGTTTCGAGTCGGTGAACTGGGTCAAGAGCGTTGGCCCGTGTGGTCTGTTGATTTCCAAGGTGAAACCAACCTCGCCTTTGACGATGAACCGATTGTGTATGGTCAAGTGGTTAACCAGGTTTGGACGGGACCTCAAGCACGTTGGTAAAGAGGAAAGAACGTTGGCATAAGCCATCTTAGCTGTAGGGGCAATTGATGAATTGCCTCTACTTTCAAGCGAAAGTGCCAGGGGATCACCTAGAGTCCGAGTTCTGACGATTAGAATCGACTTGCTCCTCTGATGAATCCTCTTTTTTTTCCGAGTCGCTATTATCCTTCGGAGGTCGGTTATACCGCCGATTTCGGGAAAAATTTCCCGTCTTGTTTTTTCGGAACTTACGAGCGTAAGCTTCGTTTCGTTGCGCCTTTTCTTTTTTGGGATTGCGGCGCTTTGCCATGTTGACCTCTTGATAAAAAACGATATGTCTGTGACCCTAATACCCCACTTTCTGCCTCGTCCATGCCTAAGCGATCGGGGAGTGGGTAAGCTTTCTATATTAGCAGTGTTACACTATTCAACCCAGTTTGCCCCATCCTAGTGTATCTTGGCAGCAGTTTTCAATGATAGCCATCATGTCTGGACGGGTAAAAATCAGATTATGATAACAGTCGGTGCATCAGCGATTGACTTGTTCCATAACCATCTGAATCCATGGGTCGTATCTGGTATTTTGTCCAAACGGTATTGGGGATTATTTTCCGCCATCCAGTCCTCGGTACAAGCATTATCCCTGTTTTACCGGATGGACAAATTGTACTGATTCGGCGTCGTGATAACGGAAAATGGGGATTACCTGGAGGGATGGTGGATTGGGGTCAAGACATTCCCACCACCGTGCGGCGGGAGTTAGCAGAGGAAACGGGACTAGAGTTGCTGGCAATTCGCCGATTGGTGGGAATCTACTCCGCAGCCGATCGCGATCCCAGGATTCATTCGGTTTGTGTTGTAGTCGAAGCGGAGGTTCAGGGAACAATGCAGATAAACGATGTGTGGGAAATTACGGCAGTTCAAGCCTTTGAGCGTTCCGCGATTCCCATAGAAAACCTGAGTCATGATCATGGGCGACAGTTGCAGGACTATTTTGAGGGTAAAACTACTGTTGCCTAATGTTCAGTTTTGAGCGTCTAGACGTAGCCTGCTACTTTAAGTGTTAAGTTTTGAAACACCCAGCAACTAGGATGAATTTAACCTTACGCAATTCCCGCATTCAACTACCTTTGGGGCAAGTCTTTTGGCGTGAAGTGGGTACTGGACCCACTCTTATATTTTTACATGGGTCTTGGAGCGATAGTAGTCAGTGGCTACCCTTGATCGAGTACCTGCATCAAGATTATCATTGCTTTGCCCTTGACTTATTGGGATTTGGTGACTCACAAACGCCTAAACTACACTACTCGATTCAGGTCGAGGTTGAGTGTTTGTTCAACTTCATCGAGGCGTTACACCTCCCCCAAGTCTATCTGGTTGGTCATTCCTTAGGCGCTTGGATTGCTGCTAGTTATGCGTTGCGTCACCCTGAACAGGTTCAGGGACTGGTGTTATTAGCGCCGGAAGGCATTCGAGGGGATGGAAACTGGAAAAATTGGCAGTGGCTGAGGTGGTTAGTCGGGCGTCCCCCCTTTGCCTATACTATTCTGCGATCGCTCTTACCTCTAGCACGGCTGTTTGGGCGTCACAAGGATATTGAGAGAGCGTTAAAACAGCGACAACAATTGCTGCAATCCCCGACAGCTTGCCAATTGTTGTTCCGGCGACGGCGGCTGGAAATTCAAGCCGAATTATTACACGAACATTTACCCGACTTAGACATCCCTACATTAATTCTTCAAGGAAGACAAGACTCCCTTGAGGTGATTAACCATGCTCAAACTTATGCCAATCATAGTCCCAATACTAAATTACAGATGATTGACCAAGCCGGAAATGACATAGCCCAAACCGTACCGGGAATCGTTGCTCAGCATATTGATTATTTTGTTAAATATCAAACATGAATCAATAAAATTGACTCAGCCATAAATTAAAAACAATGTACCATGACTTCCCCAGCTTCCCCAGCTTCCTATCCCTACCCCAACACTTATTCAGCAACCCCTAAGTATTTCACCAGACATGATATCAGTTGCTCCTTGGCGAGTTCCCCTATCTCGCGCCCTTCACCGCAACCGCAGCTTACCAGATGCTCGCTACTTTCAACTGGCAACTGTTCGTCCAGATGGGTATCCGGCTAATCGCACCGTTGTCTTTCGTGGCTTTTTCGATAATTACTTAAAAATCATTACCGATGCTCGCAGTCAGAAAGTTAATCAAATTAATCATAATCCTGAGGCAGAAATCTGCTGGTATTTTCCCAAGACTCGCGAACAATTTCGGTTAAAAGGTCAGCTTATTCTAGTAGGAGAAGATTATCCCGAATTGACCCTAAAAAATGAGCGTCAAACAACTTGGCAAGGGCTTTCTGATGCAGCGCGTGTGCAATTTGCTTGGTCGAATCCGGGTGAACCCAGAGTAGAGGGGGATCAGGCATTTTCCCAACCGCCACCTGATCCGGAGCAACCGTTACCTAATTTCTGTCTCCTATTACTCGAACCGATACAGGTGGATCACCTGGAATTACGTGGTGATCCGCAAAACCGATGGCGTTATACTCAAGAGTGCGATCGCCAATGGAGCCAGCAAGCGATCAATCCCTGAATCTTTAAGAATTGTAGCTATTTGTTAATTATTATGCAATAAATTCGCTACAAACTGGAGTCTTATTTAGCCGATATTGATGTAGATTTGCTCAACGATAGTATATAGACATCATTATTGTCAATGATCAGTTGAGATAGATCTTTATTAAAAAAAATGACAGAGAATCCGGAACTTAACTATTTCAGTTAGTATGTCAGTGTATTCCCCCAAGACAGATCGTCCCGAATAAGATGAATTGATTTTATCATGACGTTGGATTTACAGAAAATTTTTCAAGCTACAAACCCCGACAAACCCTTATTTGTAGACAAGTCTCAAGAAGACCAAAACTATTATATCGATTTCTCGTCAGTACGTGGCGGACAGATCATCAAAGAGTTGAAAAATCTGATCGCTATTTTATCGCCGGAGAAACCCACTTGCCAGCTATTTACTGGACATCTTGGTTGTGGCAAGTCTACGGAATTACTCCAACTCAAAGCCGAATTGGAGCAGCAAGGATTTCATGTCGTTTACTTTGACTCTGATCAAAACCTGGAAATGGCAGATGTGGATGTCAGCGATATTTTGCTGGCGATCGCGGCTCAGGTGAGTGAAAGCCTAGACCAATTTCAACAGAATCAAACCACAACTACCCAGGATATTCTCAAGAAAGTGGCGACGCTGTTACAAACCGAGATTGAGCTTTCTGTGGAAAAGCAAATTCCTGGCGTAGGTGAAATTACAGCCAGCACAGAGGGGGATTTCTCCGTGAACTTGGGTATTCCTGGGATAGGCGAAATTCAGGTGGGTAAGGAAGAAGGGTTCTCCCTAGTCGCTCCATTACTGGGCAAAATTACGGCTAGAGCCAAAGCCAGTCCTGAGTTCCGCAATAAGTTAAGGGGGTATCTCGAAGCACGCACCAATGGAATTATCGAAGCCATTAACACTGAACTGCTAGAACCTGGTATTGAGCAACTGAAAAAGTGCGGTAAAACAGGACTGGTGGTCATTGTTGATGATCTTGACAAAGTGGATAGTACAGCCAAACCTTGGGGACGTTCCCAGCAAGCCTATCTGTTTGTCGATCGAGGTGAGCAGTTACGTGGACTCAACTGCCATTTGATTTATACTTTACCCCTAGGGTTGAGGTTCTCCAATGAATTTGGCGCGTTGCTTCAGCGATTTAACCACCCGAAGGTATTACCAATGGTGCAGGTGCAGTTGCGTGATGGGAGTGAATGTGAACAGGGGATGAAATTGCTAAGACAGATGGTATTAGCAAGGGCATTCCCCGCTCTGGATCAGGAGCAACGTCTGAGCAAAATTAGCGAAATTTTTGATCCGCCAGAGACGTTAGATCATTTATGTCGGATCAGTGGTGGTCATGTGCGGAATTTGCTACGGCTGTTGAACAACTCTATCCAAAAGGAGATGGGATTACCTATTTCCCGTAACAGTTTGGAAGAGGTGATTCAAGAAGTTCGCAACGGGCGGAAATTAGCAGTCACAGATGATGAGTGGGACTTACTGCGCCGAGTTGTGCAAGAGAAAAAAACGGCGGGTGATGATGGATACGAAACGCTGATTCGCAGCATGTTCGTGTATGAATATTGCGACAAAGAAGGGTCTTGGTTTGCGATCAATCCAATTTTGGCAGATGCGGAGGAATTGAAGCAATGAGCCAACTGTCTTGTTCAGCACAACCGGAGGTCAATAATCAAAAGTCTTTGCAGGAACTCGCTTGGGCAATTACCATGTCTCAAGGGCGATTTTCCCTGATGTTGGCTCGCTGCAACTACACTAATTTAAGGAAGCGGCTGGTGCAGCAACTTCACCAAATCTGCTCCGTTGAGATCCGAGAAATTATTCTCCAACCCGATGTGAATCAACTCTACTCCCACATTCAACAGGAGTTGGCAGAAGAAAAACCTGCGGCGGTTATGGTTTTAGGCTTAGAGTCAGTTCAGGATATTGATGCTCTACTGATTTCAATGAACCGAGTGCGGGAAGAGTTTCGCAAGTATTGTCCCTTCCCGCTAATCCTCTGGGTGAATGATCAGATCGTGCCAAAATTGATTCGGTTAGTCCCTGATATCGAAAGTTGGGCAAAGCACACAGGATTTGCAATCGCTACCGATGAGCTGCTGAAGGTGCTGCGACAAGAAAGCGATCGCCTATTTGCCTCGGTTTTGGATAAGGGTGCCGAGAGTTTTCTGAGTAATGAGACAATTTTCGGTTCCCGCTATCCCTGGGAACTGGATGCCGCGTTGAGAGATTTAGACTATTGTAATCAGACATTAACTCCAGATTTAGAAGCTTGCTTACAATTTGTTCGGGGTCGAGATGACTACGCAAATGATCGCCTAGACAAGGCTATATCTGAGTATAAAACAAGCCTTTCATTTTGGCAACAAAATAATCATCGGCTGCGACAGGCAGTATTACTGTTTTATATCGGGTTGTGTCATGAGCGTCAGGCGCAACTGGAGCGCTCCAAACGTTTTGAGTATTGGCAGACGGCGCGATCTAATTTTGAAGACTGTTTGCATCTTTTTGAGCAGGTACAACGTGGCGATTTAGTTGCTCGGTTTATCAATCAGTTATGCAAAGTCCTGCAATATTTGAAACAATGGGATGAACTCCAAACATTAGCGGGAAAATCCCAGCGATTACATGAAACCCATGGTACAAGCGTGCAGCTTGCTCAAGATTATGGATTTTTGGCGCACGTTGCTCTACAAAGGCAAAATTCGGCTCAGGCAAAAGAGTTAGCAGAGAAATCACTACACATTCTGGATACTCTCCCTGCTGAACAGCACCAGGATCAATGTTGGTATCTTCTGATTCTGGCACGAAGCTTGCGGCAGATGGGACAGCTTGAGGAAGCCATTAGTTGCTTAGAAAAAGCCAAGGCAAGCGATGCGGGAGAAAATCCACAACTCTACATTCAGATGCTTGAGGAATTACGCTCATTATACTTTGATCAAGGTCAGTATTTAGAAGCGTTTCAGGTTAAAAAATATCGCTACTCAATTGAGCATCAATTTGGTTTCCGGGCATTCATCGGCGCGGGACAATTAAAAGCCGAACGACAAGCAAAGCTGGCGCTAAATCAATATCAAAATTTGCCCTCTGTTGCCGAGGAAATTTTCGCTTCTGGTCGAGATAAAAATATTAAAAAGCTAATTGAGTGGATTGGCGACACCTGTCACAAACTTATTATCATTTATGGTCCGTCAGGGGTGGGTAAAAGTTCAATGGTGGAAGCTGGGTTAGTTCCTGCCCTCAAACAGACGATGATTGGTACTCGCAAGGTTTTACCTGTTACGTTGAGAACTTATACCAATTGGCAGAGAGAATTAGGAAAACGTATCGCTAGGGCTTTGGTAGTAGCAGGAGTTAAAACTAGGCTGAGTGCAGAACATGGGGGATCGCCAGTCGAACTTCTTGAACAACTCCAAGACAATGAACAGAGTAATTTGCTTACTGTTCTTATTTTTGACCAACTTGAAGAGTTTTTCTTTGTTTGCTCCAATCCTAGGGAATGTCAAGATTTTTTTGAGTTTTTGCGAGATTGCTTAAATTGTTCGTCTGTAAAAGTCGTTATTTCTTTACGGGAAGATTATCTGCACTTATTGTTGCAAGGGTCTCGTAAGCATCCTATTGACGCAATCAATAATGATATTTTATCTAAAAATATTCTTTACTATGTTGGTAACTTTTCGCCGCCAGAAACCAAGTCTATTTTTCTGAAGCTGACCCAAAGTTCTCAGTTTTATATGGAGGAAGCTTTAATTGATGAACTGGTGAAGGAGCTAGATCATAATGAACCCCTTGGAGAAGTTCGTCCAATTGAGTTACAGATTATGGGCGCTCAACTCTGTACTTATGACATCACAACTCTAGCTAAGTATCAGAAGCCTAAATACAAAGGCAAACTGGTGCAGCGCTACTTAGAAGATGTAATTAAAGACTGTGGACGGGAAAACGAGAGTATTGCTGAATTAGTCCTGTTTTTGTTGACCGATGAGCATAATCCTCGACCCCTAAAAACTATTGATGACTTAAGGAAAGGGGTGTTTAATTTGTTAACTGATGAGGATGACTCGCATCCCCTAAAAACTTTAAGTAATCTAAAGAAAGAGCTATTTTTAGGAAGCGGTACAGCAGAAGCAGATCAACTAAGTGTAGTATTAAGTATTCTAGTGGAATCAGGATTAGTGGTAATGTTGCGACTCCATTCCACTCAATATTATCAGCTAGTTCATGACTATTTAGCTTCCTTTGTCCGCAAACAAAAAATTGCTGGTTTATTAAGTGAAATTCAAACAGAGCGAGAAGAACGAGAGCAAGAACGGAGGAAGCTAGAACGCACTCAAGCCCAGCTTAATACAGTTTTGCAGCAAAAAGTGCGATTTCAGCGAAGACTAATGGCAACAGGCTTGATCTCTTTTCTTGTCCTCTTCTTCCTAGGGGGATTGGGGCTTTTCTTTTTAGGGGGATTGTGGCGACAAAAACAAATAGCTGAAATTGAACAGACTATTGAAAAATCAGAAACACTCTTTACCAATAACCAAGAACTGGATGCACTAAAAGAAGCGATAACTGCATGGCAAAGCTTGCCAAAGTTAGGTCAATCCAAAGCCGAAATAAAGCGTGACGTTGAACAGATACTACAACGGGCAGTTTCGGGATTTAAAGAGTATCAAGAATACAACAGTCTCGAAGGTCATAAGGATGCAGTCATCCAAGTTGCTTTCAGCCCGGATGGTAAGACCATCGCCACAGCAAGTTTTGACCATACAGTCAAACTTTGGCAGCTTGATGGTAAGTTGATTCGTACCATAAAGGGGCAGAAGAATAAAAGGCATCAGGATAAAATTAATAGCTTAGCTTTCAGTCCCGATGGTCAAATGATTGCCACGGCAAGTTTTGACAATACAGTCAAACTCTGGACGTTAGATGGCATCCTATTACGTACTTTGAAAGGGCATAAGGAGGGAGTTTTTGGTGTCGCTTTTAGCCCCGATGGTCAGATTATTGCCACAACAAGTGGGAATAAAACCATCAAACTGTGGAGAACTAAAGATGGGAAATTA
This sequence comes from Coleofasciculus sp. C1-SOL-03, assembly GCF_040220555.1. Classification (NCBI taxonomy): domain Bacteria; kingdom Bacillati; phylum Cyanobacteriota; class Cyanophyceae; order Coleofasciculales; family Coleofasciculaceae; genus Coleofasciculus; species Coleofasciculus sp. C1-SOL-03. Next base: position 25,597 of record NZ_JAVJUO010000137.1, on the reverse strand, counting down.
CTAAATACTCTGAAAGGACATGAAAATGTAATTGACGGAGTAGCCTTCAGTCCCAATGGTCAGATCATTGCTTCAGCGAGTTGGGATGGGACAGTCAAACTTTGGAGAACGACGGATGACAAATCATTCCGTACCCTAAAAGATGAAACCTTAGCAGAAGACAAAAGCCATAGCGATCGCGTTTTTGGAGTGGCATTTAGTCCCGATGGTCAAATGATTGCCTCTGTAAGTCGGGATAATACAGCGAAACTCTGGACAATTAATGGTAGATTACTTCATACGCTCAACGGTCATAGAGATCGGGTGATCAGAGTCGATTTTAGCCCGGATGGTAAGAGAATTGCGACGACAAGTTGGGATCAGAAAATTAAACTCTGGAGTACAACAGATGGCATCTTACTGGAAACCCTGGAAGGGCATACCGATGGAGTTTTTGGCGTAGATTTTAGCCCAGATGGTGAGATGATCGCCACAGCAAGTCAAGACAACACGGTCAAACTCTGGAAGCGAGATAAGAGCTTGAACAAAAGAATCCTCAAAAATCATTCTGAGGAGATCTATAGTATAGATTTCAGTCTGGATAATCAGAGGATTGCGACAGCGAGTGAAGACGGCACTGTCAAAGTTTGGAAAACGGATGGCAATGGCACTTTGGAAAAAACTCTAAAAGGGCATCAGTCGGGCGTCTACAAAGTGGTTTTTAGCCCCGATGGTACACTCATAGCCACAGCAAGTTTCGACAATACTGTAAAAATTTGGCAGGCTGACGGCACTCCTCTAGCCACTCTAGTCGGACAGACGGAGGAGATTAACAGCCTCGCTTTTAGCCCCGATAACCAAATCCTCGCCACGGCGAATAAGGATAAGACTGTCAAATTCTGGAAACTCGATGGCACTTCGGTAGATACCTTGAAAGGGCATCGGGATCAGGTTCAGGGAATAGCGTTTAACCGAGACGGTACACTGATTGCTACGGCGAGTTGGGATGACGAGGGTATACTCTGGAATCTAGAAGGTGAGTCACTGGAAACCTTAAACGGACATAGTGGTGAAGTTACCGGAATAGCGTTCAGCCGAGATGGTAATATTATTGCCACAGTGGGTAAAGACAAGACAGCTAGACTCTGGAATCGAGAAGGCAAGTTACTAGAAACCTTAGACGGTCATACCGCTGAGGTTAACGGAGTAGCGTTCAGCCCCAATGGTAAGATTATTGCCACAATGAGTAAAGACAAAACCGTCAAACTCTGGAATCGAGACGGTGAGTTGCTTCATACCCTCTCAGAACCAAGGGATTTGGATTGGCAGGTGAGATTTAAATCTGAGAGTCAACTCATTGCCTCGGCGATTGATGATAACACCGTGATTCTGTGGAATGTGGAGCTTTTGCAGCCCAATCAGCTCATTGAGCGTAGTTGCGATCGCCTACGGGATTATCTCCAGAATAACCCTAGTCTTGACGAGAGCGATCGCGATCTGTGCGACGGAATTAGTTCTCAGAAGTCTTCGCCATAAAGTAAGCCTAGAACTAAAGTTTTCCTCTTAAAGCTTAAACCCGTTAAAACGGGTTGAAAGACTTACCCAGTAAGCTCCATTCTTACTTGAGCTTTAGGTTCCGTCAATTTATTTCCTGGCGTTGGCTGCTGTCGTGCGATCGCGCATCTACTAACTGACCTTTTGGTTATATCATAATTAACCTTAGTTTTCACGTCTGACTACTTATATTTTGAGTAGGAGAGTGGCAGATGGTGTAGGGACTCACTTTCACTACTATCTTTTCGGTTGTACCCTTTCTTTAACTAAACTCGCCCCGATGCAAGTTTCTAGGTTTCCCGTGAAAAGCCAGGAGCTTCATGTCCTGATATCGTTTATGACCAAATATACGCAATAGATTATCTATAACCTTGTAGTTACAGCAGTTTGCTCTGCTATGCGGTACATTGTCGATCCCCCTAAATCCCCCTTAAAAAGGGGGACTTTGATCTACCGTACTTTATTACAGCGCAAAGCGCTGTATCACCAAGTTCCGAAGTTGTTGCCACTCAGGTAACCAATTCCAAATATCCTCTTTCGAGTTAGCAATGCGTTCGACCAAAACATTGCAAAAATCCCAGGCTGTTCCACGTATAAATCTGGCTCCAACTCGTTCCATCCCGCAGAGTAAGTCTTTACCTGAGAAAAAGGTTAGATAGTGCTGGAATCTGACACCACCTGATCGGCAAGTCGGTAGTATTTGCTGAAATGTTGTCAAGACATCTTCTTCGCTAACCGTTTGAATCCTATTATAATCTTGTACACAGCTACGAATTCCAGCATAGCAGTCCGCTTCAGTTAAGCTATCAGGAAATGGATGCTTTCTTCCAGTCGTAGAATGCCAATAATTTCTCAGTTGTTTGGGTTTTTTAATTGCAGATTGTGACAAAGCGATTCTGGCAGCCGAATAATCAGCGATTAAATGAGCGGCTAAAACCACTGAATAAGCAATTTGTTTTTGGACAAATTCATAGAGAATGGGAAAAATAGATTGCTCTCCACCCGACATTTCGGTAATATCATACGTGCGATTACCATCACTGATTAAAAAGTAGTAATCTTCTGGAGTAGGAGTATCCACTCCGGGCATCGCCTCTAAACCAGCAAAGGAACGTCCCGGAAATATTTTCTTGTACAAATTTTCTAATTCAAGTAAATAGTCAACCGTATAAGTATGGGTAAGCTGGGCGAGTCTCCAGCCATTCAGATACTTCCGTAGCTTAGAGACACCAAAGTCAAAAGAGATGCGGCTATGATAAGCATCAAGCGTTCTATCTTCAGAGGGTTGACCATTCGTTGTCGGTGCAGGTGAGGTATAACCCGCATGGCGAAACTGATCAAATTCGCCTGTTGCAGCAAATCTTGGGTAAGGTAGTACAGCTATGCTACCCGACGAAAATTGTCCAAGGGTGCAGTTTGAGCAAAAATGGGTATAAATCAGGGGGTTTGTTGCTGTCGTGCGATCGCGCATCTACCAACTGACCTTTTGGCTGTGTCACAATTAACCCAAGTCCTTCAATTGACTCAAATCTGATTGGGGCAGTAGGATAGAAATGGCAGGATGCTCAGAACAGGTAGATAAGTCTAGAGGTTAGTAACAGTTAGCACAGAGGGAGTAAAAAGCGCGATCGCGTTTTGGTGAAACGGCATCCGTTTACTTTTAAACACGAGGAGATATTAATTAATGAGTGAATATGTTTTAGCACGCATTGAAGCCATTCAACAAGAATTAGAAGCTTTAAGGAAACTCGTGGCTCATCAAGTGCAGAATACCAAGCGTCCAACCCATTTAAAAGGATTATGGAAAGATATTGAGATCACAGATAAGGATATAGAATCTGCCAAACAAGCTGTTTTTCGGGATGCCTATAATTGGCAAGATTGAGGTAATGATGCTACTTTTAGCATGGCTTAGTTGATCCAATTCTACTCAATTGGAAAACTGGGAATTAATTGATCAATGTCTTCCATGAGTTGCATGGTTTCTTTGAGGGCAACCACGACTTTTTGATAGTGCAACAGTTCATCAAAGGATAAGGTGCGTTTAGCTTTCTTGCGGTCTTTCAGCCATTTGCTTAACACTTGATAACCCCCAATCTTAAATTCCCACACATCGGGAGCAATGCCTTCAAAATAGCGGCTTTTGTTGATGTAAACACACTGTTCTTTGGGTTGGTAGGTGACTTGGGTAACAGCATTGTCACCATCACCACCTATTTTGGTAATGAGTTTATTGAGTTTCTTGGATTTCATCAGGTGTAGATCGACTAACTCTTGACCTTTTGTTCCCAAGTCTTTGAAGAGTTTATCATTGCTGGTTAAGGGGACACGGGGAAAGTCAATTTTGAGAAATTCAGCATAGCGTTGGCGATAAGTGGGGCTGTGGAAGATGGCGTAGATGTAGTAAAAGATGGCTTCTGGGGTGGGGATGTAGCCAAGTTTTTCTCGAATGGCGGTAATGAAATCTGAAGATAAATTAGGAGATTTTTCAACAAATAAACTACCTTGGTTGTTTTGAGTATCGGGATAGATGTAGAGAGGGAAAACCTGATTAGCCTCTCTGCTAGTTGTCGATATTACACAGTCATTAGCTGGAGTATCTGCACACCAAACATGATGAAAACCAGGAGTAGCTTGTTGTCTTGAACAAAGCAATGACAAATTCTCCATGGTCATATTCTTCTGCAATATAGATCTGGGGTAATCCATTGCAACTGTACTAAAGTAGCAAGGTCGCCAATCAAAAGGACGATAAAGGCAAATAATTAGCGATTTTTCCCAATTATTATCAAGACTAAGTTTTTTTCGTGCATCTTCAACTTGCCAATCTCTATTATCTTTTAGTTCATATTTATGTCTAATTTTATCATCCGATTGACTAAGATCTCTAAATACCTTTAATCTTTGATACAGATTTTCACGATCAAAATCAATTGCAAAATGATCCCTATGAGTTTGAAAACCCAGGGTGTTGATAGGCATAATTGCTGTGATTTTCCAACCGAATTCGTACTCTTTACGCAAATCTTTGTCTTGAGGGGTGAAAAGATAGAAGGGTGACTGAGGAAAGATTTCTGCCCATTTAACTGTGGTGACATCATGTTCCTGAAGATAGCGATATTTATCTTCCCGTGAACCCCAGAGATCAGCATGATAAATCTTAGTCATAAATTACTTCACTCCATATTTTAACTCTATCGGATTAGGTTCAAGATAGAGTGCGATCGCGTCACGAATATTCTCTAAGGCTTCGGCTTCGGTTTCTCCCGCCGAAACACAACCGGGCAATTCTGGACACCAAACCGCCCAATCTCCCGTTTCTGCATCGATTTCAAGCACTACACGCCATTTCATCAGGGTTTCTCCTGGGGATATTTCACCATAATAGCTACTGCTACTCCTTGTTGGATATCAAATACATTTTTATCCGGTGAACCATCGGGAGCCACTTCTTTTTTCTTACTATTACCATGTAAATCCATAAGGTAAATCTCGTCAAACGTCTTCTCTAAACTCTGGCGCATTCCCCGAAATGTGGGATTATCTAAATAGCCATGATTCGTAATCAATGCCATAATCCCGGAACCTGTGCGATCAATTCGCCATTGCCCAAACCGAATAAATTTTACATAATCATCTTGCAGCCATTTAGGATTCTTTTCACCTAATAGCACACCATCCACATAGTAATAATCGTGAACCAATCCAGCAATCCACTCACTCTTATTAGCGGAATGTCCAGAATAGGGTGGATTTCCTAACACCACCATTACAGGCACATCTCGCTTCACCGTCGAGGCTTCATTGGCTTCCTGTGCCACAAACTGTCCAAACAAAATCTCTGACTTTTTCAGTGCCTCATCCAGTGTATTGGTCAAATAAATCCCTAATCGCTGTTTCCCCTTAAATTGATACCCCAATTCTTGCAGTGCTAGCCCTAGCTTGAGGTGAGCAATCGCATAAGGTGCCATCAATAACTCAAAGCCAAACAAGCGATTTAGTAAATTATCTTCCACATAGCTATCCCACTGGTTCGCCATGCCAATGTCTTCCAGATTGCAATAAATTTGCTTAATTACCTCATATAAAAATGTACCCGTACCCGTTGCCGGATCAAGAATTTGCACTCTCGGCTTCTGGGTTTTCGGATCTTTGGCATTATCGGCTAAACCTAACGGCAAATCAAACCGCTCTTTGAGAATCGCATCAACGGAACGGACAATAAACGATACCACAGGTTCCGGTGTGTAATAAACCCCCCGACTTTTTCGCAAGGCTTTGTTATACGCCGCCAGAAATGTCTCGTAAAAATGCACAACTGGATCATCTTGGCGAGTGCGCTGCCCAAATTTTTCGAGAATACTACTCATATCCACCTGAGCCAGCAATTGCACTAAATCATCAATAGCCCAATCAATCTGACTGACGGCATCGGTTTCCACAATCGTATTAAATAACCGCTTTAAAAATGGATTCGTAGCCGGAATATAGGTGCCAGCCGTGCGACGGGTAAACCCCTCACCTCCTGGATTTTGGGCATGACCGACTCGTGCCGCAAATAGTCCATAAGATATCGTCTGAGCATACATATCGGCAAAGTCAGGATCGGTTAATTGGGGGAGTAATACTTCACTAAATCCCTGCTTTAATTGATGTAATTCTCCCTTATTTTTCTCCTGGCTTAGAGCGGTTAGAGTTGCTAACCGAATTGCCTTAGTTAACCTTGCCATCTGTTGGGCTAAGTTTTCAGGATTGCTGATAATATCCCCTGTATAATTGAGAAACTGCTCCAACAGGGCGGCAATCTTTTCCGTATTCTTGACTTGTAGTGTACTGTCGTTAATATCAGCTAATACTTGCTTCAGTCGGCGCTTACCATTGACATACCAGCGAAACTCTAGATAATTAGTTAACACCAAATTGGGGAACGATTCTAGATAACGCTGCAATTGCTCAGTTTTTTCAATGGAATTGAGATTTGACCCCACATCTTTAGCTTCTACATAACCCACCAGCAAGTCTCGCCGCTTTACCGTAAAATCGGGAATCCCGGCTTTGTTGCCTTTTTCTTCAATAACGGCATCAATTCCATTAGCCGGATCATCGAGTAAGGCTTTTAAGGCGGGGTAATGACTGCGTTCACTTCCTTTTTGTCGGTTTTTTTGAATGGATTTGAGATAAGAGTCAAAGGAGACAGAGGGCATGGTACTTTAACTTTAGTAGGACGGGTAAAATCTTGTAGAGATGCACTAGGTTCTGTCTCTATAGTAGATAAATCCTAGTGGCGTGACACACCTTATTTGGTGGATTAGTTTTACATCATCCAAACCGTAGGGGCGCACCGACGTGCGCCCATGAAATCGTCAAATCTATCCCACAATTTTAGCTGTGTCAGTCCAGTAGTGGCGTGGCACACCTTATTTGATGAATTAACCATTAGCCCCGAAACTGTAGGGGCGCAAAGACTTGCGCCCGATTCAATCGTCAAATCTAATCCACAATTTTAGCTGTGTCAGCATCTTATGGTAGAGACGTTGCATGCAACGTCTCTACATTAGGTTAAAATCGCCCCACCCATTAACTTAGAATACCGATAATCTAACTCCGCCTTAATTAACGGCAGACTCTCCAACGCTTTATCCTCAAGCACAATCTTCTCCGCCGCATCTCTTGCCAAATTCAATACCTCTTGATCCTCTACCAAACTGGCTAAGGCAAAATCCGCTAACCCTGACTGACGCCGCCCTAAAACCTCCCCAGGACCCCGGAACCGCATATCCATTTCCGAGATAAAAAAGCCGTCTTGAGACTGTTCTAACACCCCCAAACGCTGACGCGCTGTATCCGTTTTCGACCCACTCATTAATAAACAATAGGATTGATGGGAACCCCTTCCCACCCGCCCTCGTAATTGGTGCAACTGCGACAAGCCAAACCGTTCCGCGTTTTCAATCATCATCACTGTCGCATTCGGGACATCTACTCCTACCTCAATCACCGTGGTAGAGACAATAATTTGCGTCTGATTATCCCGAAACGCATTCAGCGCCTCATCCTTTTCTGCTGAACTCATCCGCCCATGTAGCAAACCGACCTGAAATTGTGGGAAAATACTCTCAGATAATCGCTGATGTTCCTCTACTGCCGATCGCACATCCAGTTTTTCTGATTCTTCAATTAACGGTAGGACTATATACGCCTGACGCCCTTGGGCAATTTCTCGCCGCATCAAGTCATAAGCGTTTTGGCGTTCCTTCCCAGTTAATACTGACGTGTGAATGTTTTGACGCCCTGGTGGTAACTCATCAATTTGACTCACATCCAAATCCCCATGCAAAGTTAACGCCAAGGTTCGCGGAATTGGCGTTGCTGTCAGGGTTAATACATGAGGCGATTGTCCCTTTTGTTGCAACTGCGCCCGTTGTTCTACACCAAACCGATGCTGTTCATCTATTACTACTAATCCTAAGCGCTGAAAATTCACCGGGTCCTGTATTAACGCATGAGTTCCCACTAATAGCGGTAATTCTCCCGTTTCTAACTGAGAATGGATTTCCCGCCGCTTCTTCACCTTCACCGAACCCGTTAGTAATTCCACGGGAAGATGGAGTAAATTAAACCAACTGACTAATTTACGATAATGCTGTTCTGCTAACACTTCCGTCGGTGCCATTAATGCGGCTTGATACCCGGATTGAATCGCCGCCAAAATCGCAATTACCGCTACTACGGTTTTCCCGGAACCCACATCCCCTTGGACTAAGCGATTCATCGGGGTGGGTTGTTGTAAATCGTTGAGAATATCATTCACCACCCGTTGTTGGGCAGAGGTGAGGTCAAAGGGTAGCAGGTGATAAAATTGATCAACCAGTTTCCCCGTGGGCGCGAGAATAGCACTGGATTGCTGTTGCTGCTGCATTTTCCGCCGCTGGAGAAACCCTAATTGTAAATAGAAGAACTCATCAAACACCAAACGGCGTCTGGCACGGCTGAGGGTATCCGTATCTGGGGGAAAATGGAGATTCGCGATCGCATCACTCACGCCCATCAAATCATACTGCTGACGCATCCCCTTGGGCAATGGCTCTTGCAGTTGATTCACCGCTGGTAAAGCCGCCATTACCGCCTGTCTCACCCAATCGGCGGGAACCCCTTCGGTCAACGGATAAACGGGCATCACCCGACCAATTTTTAAGGAGTCAATACTCCCCCCCAGATGGTCTAAAACCTCAATTTCTGGGGTATCCAGGGTAATCCCATACTTATTCTTTTTCACCAACCCCGACGCCGCCACAATCGCCCCGGCTGGATAGCGACGTTTTTGTTGTTCTTGCCACCCCCGATGACTGTAACGATTCCCGGCAAAGAAGCGATTCAGTTTCAGTTGACCCGTGCTATCTTTAATTAATAACTCAAAAATCGATAACTTTTTATTCCGAGGACTGGTAAAACAGTTACAACGCTTCACCGTACCCACTACCGTTACCGTCTCCCCGGCGACTAACTCTTTAATATTCACCTGACGGGCATAATCAATATGATCCCTGGGATAATAGTAGAGCATATCTCGCACCGTATATACTCCCAAACGCCCTAAATAATCACTGCGACGACGACCAATATCGGGTAACTCGGACAACGGTGAGTCCAGGGTAAAATTAACGTTTAACTTGGAGGTTTGCGAAGCCACAGGCGTAGTCTGGGGAGATTTAACCGTCGATGTTTGAGGCGGATGAGTCTTTTCCCGTTCCCGGCGTTGAAGTTCCTGTTGCAGCTTGTTGAGGAACTGTTGCGTATCTACCACCAGATGTTGACGCGCTTCTACCGTCTGATGATGATAACGTTCAAACTCAGCCGCAATTGACTGCCATTTGCGCCGTTCCACCGGGAGAAGTCCGTTGGGTGTCTTGCCAAAACTCAAGCAGAGAAACTCACTAAAACGGTACTGATTTCCCTGTAAATCAGTAAAGCCATTTTCGGCTTCCACCGCCAGCGCTTTTTGCAATCGTGTCCAATCTGGAAATTCTGTACTCACAATCTCTGAATTATGAATGACAAATAACGAACGACTTACGACAAGCCAAGGCTAATCCCAAATGACGAATGATCAATATAGCACTACCCACTAGGGTTAGGACATAAAAGAAAAATTCAAATCGCTCAATCCCTTGTCAGGTAAGCTCTTGTCTTCACCATTGCCAATTGCCCATTGCCCATTGCCCATTGCCTATTCCCTATTGCCTAGCGCGTAGCGCTATAACTAATCCTCAAACCAACTCGCCCGCCATGCGGCTTCGGCTTGAACTACTGTCCACTCCCGTTGTTTTTTCCGATATTGTCGCTGAAATTTAGTGGTATGGGCAAGCAGGTTACGGATTTGATTCCGCACTTTGACCAATTGCGGTTCTGTAAACTCAATTTCGGATAGGCGCAGGTTAACGGCAATAATTCGGGTTAGGGTTGAATCATCGTCATCCTCCGGCGTTTGGGTTTCGACTAAAAGGTTGAGTAGATTTGAACCCGGACTGCTTTCACCCGCCGCATCCGCTTTGGTTGCCGCTTCCAGGACAGTTGGGGGTAGTTTATCAGGAATAATACCCTCTTGTTGTAAAAGATGATTCGTCTCCACGGAAACCGTTTGCAAGGTGAGAGCAATTTGGTCTTCGAGCATCTCTTGCCACTGTAGCAGTTGATCCGGCAGAATCGGTTTTTGTGGGGTGAGGGCTGAATCGCGAGATGGGTTCGTCGTCGTTTCCGCCGAGGATTCCGTTGACTCCATCAGCGGTTCTAACTCCTCATCCTCATCCTCATCTTCTAGTTCATCGTCCAGGCTTAAGGATAGGTCTTGAGGAAGCTGTAAGTGTAAGAGTAACTCCTCTTGTCCTTCCTTGCCAATCTGACGCAGGGCTTGCTGTAGATTTTGGCGCTGATTGAAAGACAGACTTAAAAAGGCGTCTGGATAGCCTTGAGTACAAACCTGGTAGCTTGCCAGCATCAACTGTTTTTGCACTGTTTGCGCCAACACCGTCAAATAGGTGGCGTAACTGTCGTGAAGTTGGGAAGCCAGATGTGCGATCGCTTCCTCCATCTTACCTAAGTCCTGCTCAATGCGTTCAAGTGCGCTCACCATTATCTGCTACTGCTCCCGATAGGTATCCTTTTAACCAAAAACTTAGGGTGGGTTAGGCGGACTTTCATGAAGGCGGTACCCATTTAATTAACTATCTGCCGTCACCCACCACTGTTAACGTTCTTGGGTGTATTTTTCTTAAATCGGAAGTTGAATTTTCTCCGATAACGAAGGGCGCACGCCATGCGCCCCTACGGACACGCGCCACGCACCCCTACGGGCGCACGCCATGCACCCCTACAATAAACGGCTTCAGCGACGCGACGTTTAGTCGGATGATTCCGATTCAATCCCCTCACCCAGAACATAGCGGGTAAAGCGACGCACTTGGATATTTTCCCCTAACAGCGCAACGGTTTCTTTGACCAACTCTTCGACGGATTTGCTTTGATCCCGGATATAGGGTTGGTCAACTAACGATAATTCTTTCAATCGTTTCTCAATCCGACCCTGAACAATCTTCTCTTTAATATTGTCCGGTTTCTTGGCTAAATCATCGCGCCCCATTTCAATGTCTTTTTCTCGTTGAGTAATCGCGGCGGGAATATCGTCCACCGACACATACTCGACGTTCGGACAAGCTGCCACTTGCATCGCGATATCCTTGACTAAGGCTTGGAATTCCTCGCGACGAGCCACAAAATCCGTCTCGCAGTTGACTTCCACTAAGACACCAACTCGTCCCCCAGTGTGGATATAGCTTCCCACAATTCCTTCAGCCGCCATCCGACCGGATTTTTTCTCAGCTGAGGCAATTCCTTTCTGACGCAGCCATTCGATGGCTTTGTTCATATCGCCCTCATTCTCTTTGAGCGCTTTTTTGCAGTCCATCATGCCTGCGCCAGTTTTTTCCCGTAACTCTTTGACGAGTTTTGCTGATATTTCCGCCATCTTGCCTTTATTCCTCCTTTGTTTTTGTCGGTGTCAATGGACAACGGACAGATAACCCCAGTGTATCGGGTGAGCTGGAAATCGCCGCTTATTCTTCGCTGTCTTCGCCTTCCTCGGCGCTGTCCTCGCCTTCCTCGGCGCTGTCCTCACCTTCTTCCTCCATGTCTGACTCAAAGGAGTCCATATCTTCCTCGCTGTACTCGTCTTCCATTTCGTCTAGGGCTTCGGCAAACTCTTGCTCGTCCTCTGTTTCCAGTTCCCCGTGACGCCCTTCATAGATGGCATCGGCTAACTTACCAATGATTAGTTTAATTGACCGAATCGCATCGTCATTGGCGGGAATCGGAATATCCACCACATCCGGGTCACAATTGGTATCCAGCATCGAGACGACGGGAATGCTGAGTTTTTCACATTCTTTGATGGCATTGTATTCCCGGCGCTGGTCAATAATTACTACAATGTCGGGGATGCGCCGCATCATTTTGATGCCACCGAGATATTTTTGTAGCTTGCCTAATTCCCGGCGCAGTACGGCGGCTTCTTTTTTCGGCAAGAGGTCAAGGGCACCACTTTCTTCCCGGCGTTCCAGTTCTTTTAATCGTTCCACCCGCCCTTTGATGGTTTCCCAGTTGGTCAGCATTCCCCCCAACCAGCGTTGGTTGACGTAGTACGCGCCACACCGACTGGCTTCTTGGGCAATAATTCCGGCGGCTTGGCGCTTGGTACCGACAAACAGACAACGTTTTCCTTGTTCGGCGGCGGTTCGCATATAGCTGTAGGCTTCTTCCATCAACTGGGCGGTTTGCACCAAGTCAATGATATGAACACCATTTCGGGCAGTATAAATGTACTGATCCATGCGGGGATTCCAGCGACGGGTCTGATGACCAAAGTGAACCCCGGCTTCCATCATTTGAGCCAAAGAGACGACTGGCATAATTAATTTAAACTCCTTATTCGGGTTTATCCTCCATTCAGGCGGATTTCCTTGGGGAAACACCCGAAATCCTGAATGTGCGATTTTTGACAACCTTTCTAAGGTAACATAAATAGTCGGACAACATTCAAGTTGACGGTTGGGAATGGGCAATGGGCAATGGGTAATGGGCAATGGGCAATGGGGAAGAGTCGGGATTTGACCTTGGATTGGCAACGCGCCCGTCAAGACACACCGGGCTGTGAGACGGTTTTACATTTCAATAATGCAGGTGCAGCATTAATGCCGCAGTCGGTTTTAGATGCCGTTGTCGGGCATTTACAGTTAGAAGCCCAAATTGGTGGCTATGAAGCGGCGGCACAGCAAGTTGAGGCAGTGGAACGGGTGTATGATGCCGTGGCGACACTGTTAGGCTGTCAGCGCCAGGAAGTTGCCCTGATTGAGAACGCCACCCGAGCCTGGGATATGGGGTTTTATAGCATACCTCTGAAAAAAGGCGATCGCATCCTTACCGGGGTATCGGAATATGGTAGTAATTTCATTGCCTTTCTGCAAGTTGCCCGGAAGACAGGGGCAACCATTGAGGTGATTCCCAATGATGAGTTTGGGCAAATTTCTATTCCTAAATTACGCCAAGCGATTGATCAGCGGGTGAAGTTAATTGCAATTACCCATGTTGCCACGAATGGGGGATTAGTTAACCCAGCCGTGGACGTGGGGAACGTGGCAAAAGACGCGGGTATTTTATATTTACTCGACGCCTGTCAATCGGTGGGACAAATGCCCATTGATGTGCAAGAAATTGGCTGCGATATGCTCTCAGCGACGGGACGTAAATACTTACGCGGACCCAGAGGCACTGGATTTTTGTATGTTAGAGAAGCGGTAATTGAGCAATTAGAACCACCCTTTTTGGATATGCAAGCTGCTGAATGGGCGAGTAAAGATACATTTAAAATTCGTGCCGATGCCCGTCGGTTTGAAAATTGGGAAACCAACTATGCCGGAAAAATTGGCTTAGGTGTGGCGGTTGATTATGCCTTAAATTGGGGACTGGCAGCGATTGAGCATCGGATTCGTGAGTTGGCGGACACATTGCGTGACCAACTGCATGATATTGATGGGGTTACGGTTCAGGATTTAGGACAGAAAAAATGTGGGATTGTTAGCTTTACGGTTGCGGGAAAAGAACCCAGTGAAATTAAGCAGTTACTGAGTGATCAAAAGATTAATCTATCGGTTTCTTCCGCCCAAGGCACACGATTAGATATGGACGCACGCGGATTGACGTCTGTGCTAAGGGCTTCGGTTCATTATTACAATACCGAAGCCGAAATTGAGCGATTTAGTACAACATTGGCATCTTGGGTTTGACAGGGAACGGGGAATGGAGAAACCTACCCCCCAATTCCTCTGCGAACCTCTGCGTTAACCTCTGCGTCCTCTGCGTTAAAAAAATACAACTCGCAACCAGACAAATTATCACACAATTGCCGTCAAATTATTACCAAACTGTAGTGGCGTGAGTCTCCCAGCTTCCCCAAGGCTAACCCCCGATTATTCCAGGCTTCGGCGTAGTCGGGTTGGCATTGAATCGCTTGGTCAAACGACGCGATCGCACCGATTGTCTTGATGCACCATTTGAGTAGAGGGCGACCCGAGGAAATTGAGGGGATTGGTGTTGTTTATTGATGCCGGCGGGTCGCCCCTACAGTTAATTTATGCCTTGATTATTAAATTATATTTTAATTCTTTGTCTTTTATCTGAATAAAAAATAATTGATTTTTATCTATAGTTTGATGATGAAATAGGCAAAAAAACACACCCTGAGTCTTAAGCACTAACGAGGGGCATCAATAGTTTCGACTCTCTTTAAATTATGAAGAAACAGCCACAGCACTTAGTTCAGAGGGGTGGACAACCGTGTTCAGTGATAATTCAACACCATTCGGCTCAGATTTTTCGCTCGATAAACAAGCAATCGCTGGCTTGTTAATACAAAGCGATGGCATTGTTGCCAAGAGATGGTGATTCTCACTATACACTTCTACATCTGTGAGAGTAATGAAATTACGAGAACTCTTGAACCAATCCGAAAGACTGGAACGGGAACGATAGCCATTTAAGGGCATATTAATGGTCAAATTTCCGACAATTTGAAGATTATTGACGGTTAAAACGTTAACTCTCAGTTCTCTCATCAACTCACTCCTGCCAAATCAACAATTTCCCTATTATCATCCCTGAAAATCAAGAGGTTGTCTAAAAAAGGGCGAGACTCTTGTTGCACCTGACCCTCCATTACAGCATTTTGCAACGTCATAAACGCCCGGAGGTCTTGTAAGTCGTATTTGCTTCTGAGTAACCGTCGTAGTTGGTCTTCGGCTTCTCTGGTGAGATAGCGTGTCGTTAGTGCCTGTTGAACAATTTCGCGAATCAACATGATTCTAGTCCCCATTTTACCCTTTCATTAGGTTCTCAAGTTCAGCAGGTGCGTTTTATGCAAAAGTCGGATTTTTGTTACAAATCTTTACATTTCGTCCTTTGTCATACTCGCGCAAGCGAGAAGCAAGCTACGTCATTCGTCAGGGAACAGGGAACAGGGAACAGGGAACAGGGAACAGGGAACAGGGAACAGGGAACAGGGAACAGGGAACAGGGAACAGGGAACAGTAAGGGTTTGATGGTGATTTACTTGCACTTAATACAGTACCGTTTTATGCGAGTCCGACTACTTATCAGGGAAAATGTATCATTGCTTCCCCCGCTACCCCAGCTACCCCCGCTACCCCCGCTACCCCCGCTTCCCCCGCTTCCCCCGCTTCCCCCGCTTCCCCCGCTTCCCCCGCTTCCCCCCCGCCGCTTTTGTTAAACTTTTGTAAAGATTGGTGTCATCTTGCATAAAATCGCCCCTGAGTTCGTGAGACCTCTATGAACAGAGTGAAGTCGGTGTATCAACGCAATCCCAGGTAACTGATGTACCAACCCTATCCCTATCGATGAATGCCATAGACCAACAGTTAAAGCAACTGGCACAGGATGCACAACAGCATCCGCCCCGCAGTAAACCACGACAGCAAGCTTTAGCCAAGCTATTGGGTGCTATTCAGCAGTCCGGGAAACTGACTCGTCCCTATCCCGGACAATTCCACGGTTTTTATGAGGATATTTATGATGAAGCCAAGCAACGCCTATTTTGTTATATTTGCGAAAGAATTGATGACTATAACCCCAGTTTTGAAGTTTTGCAATGGGTAAACTTTCTGCTCAAGCAGCGATTTTTCATGGAAGCTAGTCGTTCCATTATGCCAACCCTGCATAAAGGAGTCGATGCTAAACGAGTCAAGCGTTTAACCCTGGATGACTTAGAGAAAAATAATCCAGCCGAAATTAATCCGCAGTTGACGCCCTCCCTGTCCCAAGAAATCATTCACTATCTAGAAACTGACCCCGAAGGACTGTTTACTCAAACCTATACGTCCAATCAACCCGCCGCCAACTTCCAATTTTTAGCGTTGAAACTTTTATCTGGTTACTCCTGGAAAGAAATTTCTGAAGAACTAGGAATTAAAATTTCCACCTTAAGCAGTTTCTACCAGCGTTGCTTAACTAAATTTAGTCCCAAGTTAAGAGACTACTTATCATCCTAATCCCTGAGGCACAGAATACAATGTTCCATACTAAGAATGAACCCCTAATGCTGACCGTACCCCTAACGTTAGAAGCCCATCAAATCGCTCAACAGTTTCACCAACAGCATTGCCCCCAAAAGGCAAAACAAGTTTACCTGAATACATTAGCCGTTTATGCGGTCAAGACTTCTTTAAAATGCCTAGGAATTCCGACCAACTGGCAGGCGAGTGATAGTTGGAATCCGATCATGCAAACCTTGGCAAATACAGCCGACTTATTGATTAAAGATATTGGCAAACTAGAATGTCGTCCCGTCTTACCCAACGCGGCTAGCTGTCATATCCCCGCAGACGTTTGGTCTGACCGGATTGGGTATGTCGCGGTTGAGTTGAATCAAGCCTTAACACAAGCCAAGTTACTGGGATTTTTACCCAGTGTTAAAACCGAGGAAATTCCCCTAACTCAACTTATATCACTGGAACATTTATTAGACCAGCTTAATTCAGCCAGACAACCCGTACAACTCAGTCAATGGCTACACAATATTGTTGATGCGGGTTGGCAGACTTTGGAAACATTATTCGATTCATCGCCAACCGAACTCACCTTTAATTTTAGAGGTTATACGCAAATCGCTAATCAGTTAGCCGAACCATCTGATCTGAAGATTACACGCGGGAAGCGACTGACATTAGGACGACGATATGATGATGAACAAGTCATATTAGTCATGAATTTGACACCAACCTCCGTATCAGAACTCGACATTTCAGTTGAAATTTATCCCACCAACGGTCAAACCTATCTGCCGAAAAACCTGCGACTGATGATTCTCGATGACACGGGAGAAACCGTGATGCAAGCTGAAGCCCGAAGCACGAAGCAAATTCAATTACAGTTTAGTGGAGAACCGGGAGAATGTTTCAAAGTCAGGGTGGCGTTAGCTGATATCAGCATGACTGAAATGTTTATTATTTGAACCAGAACAATGAACAATCAACAATGAACCATGAACCATGAACCATGAACACTATGCCCAAAAATTAGTAATCTTGAAACTCGATGGTGATTTTCAAAGCCACGGATTTCGGGTCACATTAGCCATTGGTCAGGATGAATCTCCGCCAGATATTGAACTAAAAGGGCTATTAAACGCAGCGCCTGAATTAGCCGATCGCATCCAGTCTCATTGGCAGCATAAGTATCGGTGTATTAGCGCCCCCTATCGGATTAAACCGAAAAAAATCATCTATGATGGTTCCATAAGTCAGCGCCTGCGAGACTGTCAAGACTCGGCGAATGAACTGCGCGATCGCTTGCAAGCCTGGTTAGATGGGGAAGGGTTTCGCCCCCTGGATCGGCGGTTACGGGAAGCCCTTAATCCGCAAGATACCATCCGCTTCTTAGTATCTACCAGTGACCCCCACCTACAAAAACTTCCTTGGCATTTGTGGGATTTTTTTGACCATTATCCGAAAGCAGAACTCGCCTTAACTGATCCTCAGTTTGAACGTCCGTCCCAATTTACCTCAAATCAGCGCACGCCTACAGTAAAAATTTTAGCGATTCTTGGTCATAGCCAGGGAATTGATGTTGAAAACGATCGCCAATTACTCGCAGCTTTACCCCATACCGATATTACCTTTTTAGTCGAAAAAAGCCGCCAGGACATTAACGACCAACTCTGGGAAAAACATTGGGATATCATTTTTTTTGCCGGACATAGTGAAACCGAAGGGGAAACCGGACGGATTTATATTAATCAAACCGATAGTTTAACCATTGATGAACTCTGGTATGGGCTGAGAAAAGCCGTTGAACGCGGATTAAAACTGGCTATTTTTAACTCTTGCGATGGCTTAGGATTAGCCCGACAACTGGATGATGTCCAGATTCCGCAAATGATTGTCATGCGGGAGTTAGTCCCCGATCGCGTGGCGCAAGAGTTCCTCAAGTATTTTCTCACTGCCTTTGCTCAAGGTCAATCCTTCTATTTAGCTGTCAGAGACGCCAGAGAACGATTACAGGGATTAGAGAGTCAATTCCCTTGTGCCAGTTGGTTACCCGTAATTGTCCAGAATCCCACCCAAGTTCCGCCAAATTGGAACGATTGGATTAGCAACACGATCGCCAAACCCGTTAAGCGGAGGTGGCGAGGTTGGCAATTGGTACTGGGTGCAAGTGTCATGGTAACCAGTTTAGTCATGGGAGTGCGATCGCTAGGTTGGTTACAATCTACAGAACAGCAAGCCTTTGATCAACTCCTACAAATGCGTCCCACGCCATCCCTTGATTCTCGGCTATTGTTGGTTGAAGTTACGGCTGGGGATATCAAACAGTTAGGCGGTGAGTATCCCCTACACGATCGCACCCTGCTGAAACTACTGCAAAAACTAGACACCTATCAACCCCGCGCCATTGGTTTAGATATCTTTCGCGATCGCCCAGAGGGGGAAGGGCGGGATGAATTGGTACAATATCTGCAAACGAGCGATCGGGTGATTCCTATCTGTGTTATCCCGTCCTCCCAAATCCCGGAAGGGGTTGCGTCTCCCCCTGGAGTTCCCAAAGAACGGTTAGGATTTGCGGATATTGTGGTTGATTCGGATGGGATTGTTCGCCGTCATCTCATCGCCATGAAACCGCCAGCGGTATCCTCTTGTTCCACCTTCTATTCGCTGAGTTTTCAATTAGCCCTACGATATCTGCAAGCCGAGGGAATCTCGCTTGAATTTATGTCCAAAGATCAGTGGCAATTGGGTTCAGTGACGTTAACCAATTTAAAGGCAAACCCCGGCTTTTATCAGGGCGGTGTCGGATTGGAAGGGTTTCAACTCTTACTTAATTACCGTTCCCCAGAATTTTCCCAAACGATGGTGGAACGGGTAACTCTGAGTGACGTTTGGGCAAATCGCGTGAATCCTGATTTTTTGCAGGATAAAATTATTTTAATTGGCATGACTGATCCCACCATTAAAGATGAATTCCAAACCCCTGGTAATCATGAAATGCGGGGGCTATTCCTGCATAGTCAGATGGTCAGTCAGATTATTAGTGCCGTTAGGGGAGAACGCCCCTTGCTGACGTTTTTGCCTCTCTGGGGGGATTGGGTTTGGGTGGGGATGGGGTCAGTTGTTGGGGGTGCGATCGCGTGGCGCTATCGGGGTTCACTGGTACGCTTGGGATTAGCAATGGGAATCACTATGGTAACGATTAATGGTATCGGCTGGTTTATTTTTATTCAAACTGGCAGTATATTACCCATGGTGCCAGCAACGCTAGCTGTATTCGCAACAAGTGGGAGTCTTGTGACTTACCAGGCATTTAAAACGTCGCGATTCGATTAAACCCCTTAAACCTATGATTGCACTAAAACTTGCTTTAATCCTGGCGATAACCGTTCTTGAATTGACAAGTCATCGACCTTTTGTTCAAGCCCATCCTATTCAAGAGTTAGCAGATATTAAACAAGATCCTCCCCTTGACGACAGACCCCCTGATCGCAAACCCGCTGGAACTCGTGGACCTTGTGAACCGACGGATCAACCGTTTACCCCGTTATTACCGATTACCGACTCTGATTTCAAGTTTTCTGGCTTTACTTTAAAAGCATATCCCACGTTTTGGTTTTATATTCCCTATCAGAGTAACACGATTAATCGCGGCGCATTTTTTCTCAGAGATTTACAGCAAGGAACTCGAACCTATCAAGTCAGTTTTCAGCTTCCGGAAACACCAGGATTTGTCAAAATTAGCCTGCCGATTACAGCCCGTCCTCTAGAACTTAACAAACAGTATAGTTGGCAATTCACGCTTTATTGTGCATCTAATGATCCGACAGATTTCTCTCAAATCGTTTGGCATCAAGGCTTGATTGAACGGCTTGATCCTCAGCGATTAGAAACGAAGACGGCAACGGCTTTGGTGCTGGATCGGATGGAATTTTATCGGGATAATCGTCTTTGGTACGATATCTCAGCCGATTTAGTTCAAATCTATGACTTTCCTCTGGCTTGGCGTTATTTGTTACGAACCTTAGATTTAGAGGAACTGAAAAAAGAACCAATCGCGGGTTCAGTTCAGCCTATTGGCGATATTCGGGAACAGGAAACAGGGAACAGGGAACAGTAAGGGTTTGAGGTTTGTTAATATTTCGTAGTACAGGGTACAGGGTTTCTGTTCAGGTACTTAAAGTTAGGACTGAATCGATCTTCTGCCTTCTCTGGACAGTTCTCCAAGACTCTTAATCCATATTCATTTTGTAGCAGGGACAGATTCTATCCAGATAGAGTTCCCCGGATGATAATAACTCAGATGTCGCCAAGGCACCATTGTAGAGACATTGCATGCAACGTCTCTACTTGCGCGAGTATGACAAATGACAAATGACGATTTTAGCCGTTAACGTTTATTGTCCCTACCGACTTAAACATCCATTCTTGATTGCCAATACGGATAATATTCCCCGGAGTTAGGGTATAAGGTTGATGGGGAGTAAGCCGTTGTCCGTTGATAAATGTCCCATTAGAACTTCCCACATCCGTTAACTGATATTGGAGTTGACCTTGAGCATCTTGGAATGGGGTAATCTGAGCATGATAGCGAGAACTTAACCCATCATCGAGAACTAAGATATTACTTGGTTCTCGTCCAATCGTGCAGGTACTGGCGGATAAATTGAATTTCGCGCCCGATGCGTTGTGGATTAGACGCGCCTGTACTCCACTAGCGGGTTGGGCAATTATCGTGGGGGCTAATACGGGTTTATCTCTGACAGGGAGATTGGCTGGGGATTCGTCAGCGCTGGGTAAGGAATTGGGTTGAGGGGAAGTACCAAGCGCGGCAGGATTGCCATTGGCAGACTGTGGTGCAACAATATTAACGTGTTGTATGGGAGGTGGGGGTATTACCGGACGACTGGCTTCGGCGATTTGCATTTTTAAGGCGGCTTCGTGTTCCGCTTCCTGTCTGGCGCTCATTCCTTCGATTTGGCGAATGATTCCCCGTGTCTGGGGGAAGTTGATATCACTAACTCGCACGTCTTCTAAGGCAAAGCCTAGGGAATAGGATACCTCAGCATGGTCAAGTAGGTATTGGCGGATATGGACTCGTCCCTGGTTAACTAATTGTTCCATCTGCAATTGACCCACAGCTACCCCTAAGTTATCTTTTACCGCACTTATCAGCGCTGCGATGGGATCTGAGAGTTCCAAGGCGACTCGTCTGGCATCCACGACTTGGTACATGACGTTGAGGGAAATATTAATCAAATATTGGTCGCGGGATAGAAAATCGCCTTGGGAGACGATTTCCAGGTTGCGAATCTTGCTATCAACCAGAACGAGTTCACATTGTTCAAGCAGGGGTAAGGCGAAGCTAAAATGACGCCCCGGTTTCAATTTGCGGACAAATTTCCCATTTTTGACCAACAAACCGGTATAACCTGCGCCGATAAAGTCCATACTCCACCCAACCCAGCGTTCTGGGTTTAGCGTTTGAATGAGGGGGGAAGTGGTGCTAGACATGAGCGGTTTGTGAGTAACAGGAGTGGGCAGGTTATTTATATTTTTAGACTAACAAAGGTTTTCCGGATTCCGGCATGGTAACGATGACGGGATGGGTAGCTGTTCGGTTTCGGGGTGGGCGAAAAGCAATTCACGATAGCGTTCTTCTCAATCTTATACTGGGTCAGGTATCTTGGTTCGGCTGGAACTCTTGAGTTAGGCTTGATCAGGATGGGTTAACGGGTAGGAGAACCAAGGTTAATGGCGTACTGGCTTTTTCAAGGCAATCCCAAGTATTACCGGATTATTGATGCGATTGGCGATTTTGTGCAAATGCCGTGGTTGGTGACTCGCTATGCTAAGGATATGGCGGCGGGTGATGGGGTTTTGATTTGGAAAGCCGGACAGGATGCGGGGATTTATGCGATCGCGGAAATTAATCAAAGTCCCCCTTGAGATCCCCCTCTTCCCTTCAAAAGGGGGAAGCCAGCGGATGCTTCGCTTTTTGTTCCATGGGGGATTTAGGGGGATCTAAACTTTGATCGTTAGTCAGATAAAGTCTTAAGTTGACTCGGATAATTAACGTGCGCCCAAAATAATGTAATATTTATTCTACTACTTGAGTTGGAGTACGCCAGTTGACCCCAAACAACCTCATCGGATCTAAGGCTAAAGCCCTTACTACGAACATCGGTGCGATCGCATCTCATAAACGATCGCTGATTCGGTCTATTCTGTTGGTTATTATTGGCTTGGCTTTGGCGTTAGGGCTGGCGAATTGTGATACTCAGTCTCCCCAAACTAGCGAGAGTTCCGCGATTCCGGCGGATACGCTGGTTTATGGTTCTGGTGGACAACCGGTGAATCTGGAACCGGGAAATATTACTGACGGCAATTCTCTTGTCGTGCAGCATCAAATCTATAATACGCTGCTAAGTATTAAACCGGGAACCACTGAGTTAGAACCGGGATTGGCGACGGAGTGGACAGTATCTGAGGATGGGAAGACATGGACGTTTAAGCTACGCGAGGATGTTAAATTTCATGATGGTAGCGATTTTAATGCTGAAGCGGTAAGGTTTAATGTAGAACGTTGGTGGAATCCCGACAGTGAGTTTGGCTATCGGGATGCGGGCAAAAATTACGAGATTTGGGCGAATTTGTTTGGCGGATATCAGGGAAGTCCGGATTCAATTTTGCAAGATATTGTGGTTGTGGATGATAATACGATTGAGTTTATTCTCCAGCAACCCTTTGCTGCATTTCCAGCGGCGATAGCTTCGAGTTATTTTGGGATTGCCAGTCCCGATGCGATTCAACAAGCCGGGGCGGATTATGGTACTCCAGCATCCTTGGCAGTGGGTACGGGATCGTTTATCTTTAAAGAATGGCGGACTGGCGATCGCATTGTTCTGGACAAGAATCCGAACTATTGGAAACCGGAGTTACCCAAGTCTGATCAATTGGTGATTCGCTTCATTACTGATCCCTCGGCAAGGTTAGCTCAATTACGGGCGGGTACGATTAATTTTACGGTGGATTTATCCCCCGATCAACTCCCAGAAATCGAAAATGATGCCAACCTAGACGCCGTATTTCGCCCCTCGTTTAATGTTGGCTATCTGGCATTAAATCCCAGCTATGAACCCCTTTCTCAGGTAGAAGTGCGTCGTGCGATCGCGCAAGCTATTAACACCTCAGAAATTGTCCCCGCCTTTTGGGGAGAATTGGGTGAACATGATAACCATTTTACCCCGCCATCTCTCTCAGAATATCAATCTGAGCAAATTATCAATTATCCCTACAATCCCCAACAAGCCAAACAACTGATTGCTGATGCAGGGTATCCTGATGGCTTTGACCTAGATTTATGGTATATGCCCGTCAGTCGTCCCTATTTTCCCACACCCAAACCCATCGCCGAAGCGATAGCCGCCGAATTAAGTGCTATTGGCATTAACGTCAACTTACAAACTAAAGATTGGGCAGCTTATTTAGAGGATCGGCGAAAATCACCAGGATTTCAAGCGTTTATGTTGGGATGGACAGGGGATTATGGTGATCCGGATAACTTTTACTATGCACACTTTGGTCCCGGCGCAACCGAAGATTTAGGCGGCTGGAAAAATGAGGACGTTCTCCAGCTTTTAGAACAGGGAAGGGCGACAACTGATCAAGCCGAACGGACTCAAATTTATGCCCAAATCGATGAAATTTTAGCCCAAGAAGCCATCCGATTACCCATCGTTCACTCCCAACCTTTATTAGCCAAACGCAAAACCGTTACCGGGTGGACACCCAGTCCCCTAGGTTCAGAACCCTTTGAGACAATCAGCCAAAGTTTGTAGTTGCGCTTGTAGTTGCGCTTGTAGTTGCGCTTTAGCGCCATTAAAAGTAGAGCGTTGACCACAAACCCTTAATTAACTCAATCCCTATTACTCTTGTAAATTGACTTGAACGAAAAGATGATTAAAATTTTGAGGAAATTATTTAGTTCTCCGTGTCAATCTGTGTTCCTCACTATTCAGGCTTCTGTCTGCATCATCCCTTCTGTGTCATCTGTGTTTTTGTCAATACTGAGTCATAATTTTTATCGAAACTTAAAAAAAATACATGCATCCAACCAGACATGGGGAGTGAGACGAAAACCATAAATTATACAAAGTTTTACGAATATTCAAGGGATTTAGCTGTGTCAAAATTAATTTTGCCCACAAAAAACCCACCATAGATAGTATACCTGAAAGCCGCACAACTCTCTCACAACCGCTGTAACCCCTGAAAAATCGTAGCGTTTTCCCAAAAAGGGGTAAAAAACGAGTAATTATGACGTTTTGTTGAGACGAGGCTCTGATTGAAAAAATTAAATCGTTCTGGAGTAAAGAATAGTTTAAGTTATTAGAACTTGACAAAATGAGGCGAAACGACATTGAGTCAAGGGGATTCGCCGAATGATACTCCCAAGCAGGAACGTTTAACTGACGAGGGGTTTGGGGAGCGATAAGTCCCACTCCATAATCTTCGATTTGGTGTGGGATGCCTTCACTCCCCAAGTCAATCAAGGGGGTTCAATGCCCCCTTGATTGACATCTCCCCTAATTCTACTACCGTTGGTCATTACCAGTAGACTACGCTATAATAGATGCATGATCAACCTGAACTACACCTATCGAATTTATCCTGATGCCGAACAAGTTGAGTCACTCAACGAGTGGCTCGAAACTTGTCGGGGTGTTTATAACTATGCCCTTAGAGAGCTAAAGGACTGGATTTCTTCAAGGAAGTGTCCAATCGATAGGTGTAGCTTGGAGTCAGAATATATCATGGCGGCTGACTATCCCTTTCCTGGGTATCAGCAACAGCAGAACAACTTACCCAAAGCCAAGAAAGATTACCCAAGATTAAAAGCGGTACCCGCTCAGGTATTACAGACAACTGTTAGGCGGCTGCACGACGCTTGGGACTTTTTCAAAGAGCGAGGTTATGGGTTCCCAAGGTTCAAAAAGTATGGGCAGATGAAGTCAATACTTTTCCCTCAGTTCAAGGTAAACCCTATAACCGGATGGCAGATTAAGCTGCCCAAACTGGGCAATGTCCAGATCAACCTACATCGACCCATCCCAGATGGGTTTGTGGTTAAACAGGTCAGGGTGATCAAAAAAGCGATGGGTTGGTTTGCTGTAATTACCATACAATCTGATATCTCTATCCCTGATGCCTTCCCACACGGTCACTTCATTGGGGTAGATGTCGGGTTAAATAGTTATTTGGCTACTAGTGATGGCTTCATAGAGCCAGGGCGCAAATTCTTCAAGGAAGAGCATCGTAGGCTGAAAGTGCTACAACGCAGGTTATCCAAGAAGAATAAGCGTTCTAAAAACTATGAAAAAGCTAGGCTCAAGGTAGAGAAACAGCATAACCATATTGCATTCAAGCGGAAAGACTATCAGTACAAATTGGCTCAC
>NZ_JAVJUO010000136.1:0-35554 GCF_040220555.1 Coleofasciculus sp. C1-SOL-03 | reverse complement strand
CTAAACCCGCCCCTACAATTGTGCCTAAACCCGCCCCTACAATTGTGCCTAAACCCGCCCCTACAATTGTGCCTAAACCCGCCCCTACAATTGTGCCTAAACCCGCCCCTACGATATGAACACTAAATCAAAGATTATTCCTCTGTTTCCGGTGATTTTAAATATAAGGGGGATGTGACATCTGGAGAGGATTCAGGAATAACTCTTTCCCACCATCCTGTTCCTTCAATACTGGCAGATACCACACCAGCAACTATACCAACTACGCCTAAAATCCCGACAACCATCGCCCAACGGGATTTTTTGGCTAATCCAGAGATTATACCACCTTGGTGGAGTCCCAACAAGTTTAACCAATCCAACACCGACTTGGGACGCGCTTCGGGTTCGAGTTTCATTCCCGCTAGAATGGCTTTATTGACACGTTGAGAAATTTGCGGATTAATCTGTTTTGGGGGAATTAAATCCGCCTTACCCTTTTGGCGATCGCTAGAGGTGGCGGGTAGCTTCCCGGTTAAGAGAACATACAAGGTTGCGGCTAGAGAATAAACATCCGTACAGGTTCCGCGCGATCGCGTCTTCGACTGAAGTTCAATCGGGGCAAACACTTCATCTTGCCATCCCCCGGTTACGGGATACTCAAATTTCCCGCCCAAGTCAAAATCAATCAGTACCGCCTGATATTGACCCGTCCGCACCATAATATTGGCAGGTTTGACATTCCGATGCAGCAATCCTTGCTGATGGGCGGCGATTAACGCTTCCCCCATCTGCTGGATATAACTCAATGCTTCTTTTTCGGGTAACACTCGTTGAGACAGTTTCCCTAGACTCTTTCCCCGAATGTACTCCATCGCCAGACAGAAAAACTGTCCTTCGACGAACGTCTTGTACACCTTGACCACATAAGGATGCTTACAGCCTTCCAGCCGCCGCGCTTCATTGACAAACTTACATTTGAGACTTTCCCGACGTAAAGAAGTTAGCTGTTTGAGTCGATCCTCATTCAGCGTTTTGATCACCAGTTCGTTTCCTTGTGCATCTGTCGCTAGGTAGGTAATACTGAAACCCGCTTTGCCTAACGTCTTCTTAATGGTGTATTGACCATTGTGTAGTTTCTGCCCTATTGTCCACGCCATCGCCTGTGCATTTAAACCCTTTGTTCTTATTTTGGCAGATTTGTCATTTGTCAGGGAACAGGGAACAGGGAACAGGGAATAGGGAATAGTGAACAGGGAACAGGTAAGCGTTTTGAGTTAACTTCCCCATCTTCCCCATCTTCCCCATCTTCCCCATCTTCCCCATCTTCCCCATCTTCCCCATCTCCCTCATCTCCCCCATCCCTACTCCACCAAGGGAATCGCCACGATAAAC
Organism: Coleofasciculus sp. C1-SOL-03; assembly: GCF_040220555.1. Taxonomy (NCBI): domain Bacteria; kingdom Bacillati; phylum Cyanobacteriota; class Cyanophyceae; order Coleofasciculales; family Coleofasciculaceae; genus Coleofasciculus; species Coleofasciculus sp. C1-SOL-03. Next base: position 34,180 of record NZ_JAVJUO010000136.1, on the reverse strand, counting down.
TGGGTTCCCTTTCCCTCCTGGGAAATACAGCGGATTTGACCCTGATGCTTTTCCACGACGATATTATGGGCGATGGATAACCCTAACCCTGTCCCTTTCCCCGTAGGTTTGGTGGTAAAGAAGGGATCAAATAAGTGATCCTGAGTCGCTTGTGGCATTCCCGGTCCATTATCGGCAATGGTAATCACCGCCCACGGCGTCTGAGACGCGCGATCGCACTCTAACCCCATCCCCGGCTTCTGCCAATCCTCGCCCCTTTGTACGGCTGTAGAAATCGTAATTTGTCGCGGTTCCGGCTGATTTTCAAAGGCGTCAATTGCATTGGCAATCAGATTCATAAAGACTTGATTAAGCTGACTGCCATAACACATCACAGGTGGCAGATCCCCGTAATTTTTAATCACCTGAATTTCCGGGCGTTCCGCTTTGGCTTTTAAGCGATTGTGCAGAATCAATAAGGTACTGTCTAACCCTTGATGAATATCAACCCGTTGCATCTGTTGCTCATCCAGACGCGAGAAGTTCCGCAACGACAGCACAATATCTCGGATGCGGTTGGCTCCAATTTGCATAGACGATACCATTTTGGGTAAATCTTCCACAATAAACTCGATATCGTCTTCCTCAACAACGGCTGCAATCTCCGGTATTTCCACCGGACAATGTTTCTGGTAAAGTGCCAAAACCTGCAACACGTTGTTAACATACTCACGAGTATGTACCAGATTGCCGTAAATAAAATTGACCGGATTATTAATTTCGTGAGCAATTCCAGCCAGCAGTTGACCCACGCTGGACATTTTTTCGCTTTGAATCAGTTGACTCTGGGTTTGTTTAAGCTGCTCCAATGCCTCTTCGAGTTGTTGAGCCTGTTGTCGTGCCTTCAGTTCCGATTGTTGCAAGGCTTCCTCGACCTGCTTGCGCTCGGTGATATCAAAGCGAATCGCTAAATATTGGTAGATTTCTCCCTGTTCATCCAAAAAAGGAACAACAGTAGTATCCACCCAATAATAGGTTCCGTCTTTAGCTTTATTTTTGATTTCGCCTTTCCAGACTTTGCCCGATGCGATCGTCGTCCAAAATTCCTTAAAAAATGCTGGCGGATGATGACCCGATTTGATCAGGCGATGGGTTTTGCCAATTAACTCTTCTCGACGATATTGTGATATTTCGCAAAATTTATCATTGACATAGTGAATCACGCCCTGTTTATCGGTAAGCGCCACAATTGCGGCTCGATCTAACGCAAATTCTAAATCGGATAATTCCTTAAGCGTTCGCTCCAAATTCCTATTCACAAAGTTTTGCTGCCCAATCCCTAGATTCGCTAAAGTCTCTATACCTACAGCGTCTTTGAATCCTGTATTTATCCGTCCATTGGTTTGATAATTATAGGAACTCTCTTGCTGATGAAGCTTTTTGGCTGTCATTTTAGCTTTCCCTTTACTTAACTAAATATATTTAGGTTCACAGCTTAACCGCCACGTTTATAATATTTTAGGCGTTTGCCAATCCGTAAGGTGTGATTTACTTCACCAATTGGGGATATTTATCGTAAAAAAAATCGAGCATATTTGAGTTTTGTATCAAATAGTATGAGATTTATTACAAACCGTTTTCAAACTTAATCTTTCCTTAAAATTTAATCAATGTTCCGGATTGCTGATTCATCGTTCAAGCTCTAATTTAATTTTTTCTCCCCCGGCTCCCAGACGTGCCATGGCACGTCTCTACATTGGCTCCCCCAGCTCCCCCAGCTCCCCCAGCTTCCCCAGCTTCCCGGTGTCTCGGCTATTTGACTTTGGGACGAAACTCTGGATTAGGCGCGTATCCTGGTAAAATTTGTAGAAAGGCAGACACTATTGCATCATGCCTATAGCATCGGATTGATGGATTAGGTCAATTCTGTCCCACATTGCTGCAATTCATAATTGAGCAATAATACTTACTGTCTGTTTTGAGAAGAGGAGAACTACTGTGAAGAAAATTCTGTCCATCATTTTACTTGCCGTCGCTGTGTTTGGTTTGGCATTCAGCCGTCCGGCTCTAGCTGCTGATACGGTAAATGGCGCCAAAATTTTTGCTGCCAACTGTGCTGCTTGCCATATAGGGGGCAACAACATTGTTATGGCACAGAAGACCCTGAAAAAGGATGCCTTGGAGAAGTATGGCATGGACTCCATCGAGAAAATTGTCTACCAAGCCAAAAATGGCAAAGGGGCTATGCCTGCCTTTATTGGACGCTTAAAGGATTCTGAGATTGAAGACGTTGCGGCTTATGTGTTAGAGCAAGCTGAAAAGGGCTGGTAATTCAGATCCGTCACCCTGTAGAGACGTAGCATGCTACGTCTCTACAATGTTGGTTGGTTGTTTGGGGTGGGTTAATTCTTGGGAGCAGGGCGGGTTTATTCACATCTGTTGTCAGGAAACATAAGATCAATGATCATAGTCAAACCTGCCCCTACTGATACCAAATCCTGGTTAACTACCCCCTTTATGGGTGCTAAATGGGGTGTAGGGTGTGGGGAATAGCAGCCAAGGAATAAAGGGGGTGACAAAGTCGGGCGTTTAAGTTTACACCAATGGCGCCCCTACAAGTCTTCAAAAAACCAATTTTCCTTTAACACATCTTCACTCGATGCGGGAGGAGCTTCTGGGAAAAATTGTATGGGTTTATCCATTAAACGCGCTATGACTTTTTTGGCATCCTGATACGTGTTAGGGAAAATTTCTACTAAGTAGGGTTTTAAACTGGGACTATCTGACAATTCATCTCGAATCTGTTGCCGAAATGTAGTAATTTCGGATTTCCACTTATTTTTATTGTATTCTTTTTCTGATTCCCAGTAACGCAGCTTGAGCAAGTGTTCCCAAAGTCGGGTCAAGAGACTTTTAACCGCTCTTCTGTTATTTTTTCCCATGCTTTCCAATTCATCCAATAAATTTTCCCAATCAACATGGGTAAATTCTCTGGAGCGGAGTTGTTGTATCGTTGTCTCTAGCCAGAGGTGATAATCTTTATTGTATAAGGTTGAGGTATTTTGCTCTGTTGATGTTTTCATCAGCTTTTGGCAATTATTGGGAAGGGGCGATATTAGTGGTAGAGACGTAGTATACTACGTCTCTACATAAATATTAAACTATAGGCGCTGGGCGCGGGCGCAAAGCGTTGCGCCCCTACCTTCCCTACGGCTAACCACCAAGGGCGCTGGCACCGCCAACGACTTCCAGAATTTCCTGAGTAATGGAAGCTTGTCGCGCTTTGTTGTAAGACAGACTCAGCGTGCCAATCAATTCACTAGCATTATCACTGGCGTTGTTCATCGCTGTCATCCGGGCAGCTAATTCGCTAGCAGCTGCCTCTTGTAATGCCCGCAATAACTGGTTGTTTAAATACAACGGTAGTAAGGCATCCAAAATTTGTACCGGATCTTGTTCAAAGATCATGTCACGCGGTAAGGGACGACTTTCCGTTGTCACCTTTTCCCGTTCCACCTCAAATTCACCACCGCGAGTGGTGAGGCGGAAGATTTCATCATCTTGTGCCTCTAATCCTTGGGCGGTTAAAGGTAATAAGGTTTGTACCACCGGGCGAGAACTAATTAAGGAGACAAACTTGGTATAAACCAGTTCAACCCGATCCACGGTGTTCGATAAAAACAATGACAGCAATTCATCGGCAATCATTGAGGCTTCGGTGGAGGTGGGGATTTGTTCTAAGCCTGTGTATTTGGCGTCAATCGGCTGATCACGGCGCTCAAAATACTGGATCGCTTTGCGTCCAATTAAGACATATTTGTAGTCAATGCCTTCTTTCTGGAGTTCCTTGGCGCGGTTTTCGGCACGGCGAATCACGTTGGTATTGTAACCGCCACACAAACCCCGATCGCCCGACACGACCAGTAAGCCAACGGACTTGACCTCCCGTTGTTTGAGCAAGGGTAAGTCGGCATCTTCAAACCGGAGACGGTTCTGCAAGCCATAGAGGACTTGCGCCAAGCGATCAGCAAAGGGACGAGTGGATGTCACCTGTTCTTGGGCGCGACGCACCTTCGCCGCTGCCACCAGACGCATCGCTTCGGTAATTTTCTGAGTATTTTTGACGGATTTTATGCGATCGCGAATCGCTTTTAAATTAGGCATAGTCTGTTCATTGTTAAATCTTGATTGTCCATGGTTCAGGGCTGGTTACCCATGAACCATGAACGATGAACCCATTACGCAGAGACTAAAAATGTCTGCTTGTACTCAGCCAGGGCTTCCTTGAGCAGTTTTTCGGCGTCTTCGGTGAGGACTTTCTTATCCTTGATAATCCCAGCAAACTCTGGCTTGTTGGTTTTCAAGTACTCCCGCAGCCCTTTGGTAAAGGCGGTGACTTTTTCCACCTCAATGTCATCTAAGTAGCCATTGATCCCCGCGTAGACAATCGCGACTTGCTCATACACCGATAAGGGGGAGTATTGGGGTTGCTTGAGCAGTTCCCGTAACCGTGCGCCCCGTGCCAATTGGTCTTGGGTGGCTTTGTCTAAGTCTGAGGCAAACTGGGCGAAGGCTTGCAGGTCATCAAACTGTGCCAAGTCCAGTTTCATTTTACCTGCCACTTTTTTAATGGCTTTGGTTTGAGCTGCAGAACCCACCCGTGATACGGAAATACCAGGGTTAATTGCCGGACGTAGACCGGAGTTAAACAAGTCAGCCGACAAGAAGATCTGACCGTCAGTGATGGAAATTACGTTGGTGGGAATATAGGCAGATACGTCACCCGCTTGGGTCTCAATAATCGGCAGCGCTGTCATACTACCGCCCCCTAAGTCATCATTCAACTTAGCCGCCCGTTCCAACAAGCGGGAGTGGAGATAGAATACATCCCCAGGATAGGCTTCCCGACCCGGTGGACGACGTAGCAGCAGGGACATCTGGCGATAGGCTTGGGCTTGCTTGGACAGGTCATCATAGATAACCAGCGTAGCTTTGCCGTTATACATAAAGTATTCGGCGATCGTGGCTCCGGTATAGGGTGCCAGATATTGCAAGGTCGCAGGGTCACTGGCGTTAGCGGCAACGATAACCGTGTAATCTAATGCCCCTCTCTCTTCCAGCGCATTGACCACTTGAGCCACGGTGGATGCCTTTTGACCCACGGCGACGTAGACACAGATCACGTCTTCTTCTTTCTGGTTGAGAATCGTATCAATTGCGATCGCGGTTTTTCCGGTTTGGCGATCGCCAATAATTAACTCCCGTTGTCCGCGTCCCACGGGAATCATTGCGTCAATTGCGGTAATCCCGGTTTGCAGGGGTTCATACACAGAACGTCGGGCAATAATACCGGGTGCTGAGGATTCAATGAGACGAGATTCGCCCGTTTGAATCTCTCCCTTACCATCAATGGGTCGCGCTAAGGCATCGACAACCCGACCAATTAGTGCCTCACCGACGGGAACCTGAGCGATTTTTCCGGTTGCGGTGACAGAACTTCCTTCCTGAATGTCGCGCCCTTCTCCCATGAGTACGGCACCAACATTATCTTCTTCCAGGTTCAGGGCGATGCCAATTGTACCATCTTCAAACTCGACCAGTTCCCCAGCCATGCACTTGTCTAAGCCATAGATCCGGGCAATACCGTCACCCACTTGCAAAACGGTACCAACGTTAGAGACTTTGACCTCTTGGTCGTATTGTTCAATTTGCTGACGAATAATGCTGCTAATTTCGTCGGGTCTAATGCTTACCATTAAACTAATCCCTCTACTTTTTTGTCATTGGTCTTATGTCATTGGTCATTCGTCATACTCACTTACCTTGAGCAGCAAGCTAAGTCATTTGTCTAGGTCATCATTACTTTTAACCGTTGACTTCTGACTACTTATGACGTCTGACTGGTTAAGTCGAACGACTCAAGCTCACACCAATACGACGCAGTTGTCCGCGCAGACTGGCATCAACCACTTGAGACCCTACTTTAATAATTACACCACCGAGTAAATCGGCGTCGATCTGGGTTTCGATGTCTACATCTTGAGCATTGGTCATGCTGAGAACTTTCTGACGCACCGCCTGCTTTTGGTCGTCGTTGAGTTCAACTGTAGAGATGACTTGAGCTAAAACCGCTTGTTTTAACTCTCGCAACAGGGCTTGATACTGCCTACAAATGTCTGCCAAAAACAGAATCCGCCGTCTATCCACGAGAATCTTTAAAAAATTCACCATGTAGGGGTGAATTTGCTCACCACTGAGTTGTTCTAAGACGGCTTTTTTGTCCTCGGCTTTGATAATCGGATTGCCTAAAAATTGCTGCAATTCCTCTGATTCGTTTAACGTATCGAGCAATGCGGCAACATCTTCACCGAATTTATCCACGAGGTTATGTTCTTGAGCCACAGCCATCAACGCCTCTGCATAGGGCTCAACGACTTCAGCACTAAATGAACTTCCTTTCATAATTATCTGGCTCCTACTCGCTCGATGCTGCGGTCAACTAAGGTATGCTGTGCTGAGTCATCTAACTGACTTTTGAGTTGCGACTCCACACGCTCCATTGCTAGAGCAACCACTTGCTGGCGAAGTTGGGCGATCGCCCGTTCCCGTTCTGTGTTTAAATCCTGAACGGCTGACGCTTTCATCCGTTCCACATCTTTAGCCGACGCTGCCAAAATTGATTCTCTAGCGGCGTTGGCATTTTCTTCTGCCTTTGCCCGAATTTTTTCAGCTTCCGCTTGCGCTTGTGCCAGTTTTTGCTGGGCATCTGCTAAGGCGGCGGCGGCGTCTTTCTGCTGCTTTTCGGCATCGCTAATGGATTCTTCAATACTGGAACGTCGCTCAGATAGGGTATTCCCTAAAAATGATCGCCCAAAGTAAATCAGTACCCCGATAATAATCACCAAGTTAATTACATTGGTGTCTAATATATCGAGGTTGAGACCAAATCCTCCTTCGGCGGTAGCTAAAATTGAAAAACTACCCATAATAGCCATATACACCTGCTTTAATTGAGAACTGCTATGCGGCTTTACCGCTAACGCTGGGTAACGTTTAAATAGGCTGGACTATTTTTCCGGCGTTATTTCTGATCACACCATCGACAAAAGACAAGGGTTTAACCTCTAGCAAACCCCTGCTTCGCTACCCTGATCAAGCCGACGTTACTTAACCAACTCTGAACCGACAAGTTTTTCCAGAATCTGACGCGACAGCGAATCCACTTCTTGTTCTAAGGATGCCATCGCTTCAGCTTTTTGTTGGTCAATCTCTTTTTGAGCTTGCTCCCGTTGTGCCTGGGCTTCCGCTTGAGCTTGAGCCATTTTATCAGCCGCTATTTTCTGAGCATCAGCTGTAGCCGCGGCAATAGTCTCTTGTGACTTGCGACGAGTGTCTGCTAGTTCTTGCTCATACTGTTTAGCCAGATTCTGAGCTTTTTCTAACCGTTCCCGTGCTTCTAATCGGTTCTGGCGGATGTAGTCATCTCGTCCATCAATGGCTTTACTGAGTGGCTTGTAAAACACCACATTCAAGACTGCCACCAAAATTAAAAATTGCAATGCCATCAAAGGTAGGGTGGCATCAAAATCAAATAACCCCCCTTCTGTGGCTGCCTCTTCTGCTGCTTCAACAGCAAGTAAAATTGTCCAATGTATCATGATGTTCTGGTAATCCCACAGCGCACAAAATCGTTAGCTTTTCAGTTGGGATGGGATAGCGTTGTCGATTTCAATAGCCGCTACGAAAAACTTATTCAAAGTCAACCCAATTTAGGTAACTTTGATGTTCACTTCCTGCTCCCGAATGGCAGCGACGGCGCTTAACCAGTCCACAGGCTAACACCACCTAGCTGGCGGCTTATGGATCGAAGAAAAAATCTTCTATCTTTTATATGTGTGAGACCTTCATGTCAACAGCATTCAGACCTCAGTCATTGGGGTCTGAATGCTCTGGTTACATTAAGCCTTACGAGAAGGGGTTAGCGAATAATAAGACGAGAGAAACCACCAGACCGTAAATTGTCAGCGCTTCCATGAATGCCAAACTCAGGAGTAAAGTACCCCGAATTTTTCCTTCAGCTTCAGGCTGACGGGCAATCCCTTCTACGGCTTGTCCTGCCGCATTACCTTGACCGATTCCTGGACCAATTGCCGCTAAACCAACAGCTAAAGCAGCAGCAACAACAGATGCAGCAGAAATTAATGGGTCCATGATTTTTTTCCTCGCTTTTGACTTTTGACTAAATAACAAACAAACGTGCGTGAAATGCTTACCCTAAACTAATTCGCTAGACACAGCCGAATTCTTTGATTGTTCATCAGACGGAAGGGGCAAATCTTCATCACTAGCCTCAAATCGCTAATGATGGTCTTCCATCGCCTCCCCGATATAAGCCGCTGCCAGGGTAGCAAAGATCAGCGCCTGAATCGCACTGGTAAATAAACCCAATGCCATCACCGGGAGAGGTACGAACAGGGGAACCAACAGCACCAATACTGCCACCACCAGTTCATCTGCCAAAATGTTGCCAAACAGACGGAAACTGAGGGAGAGAGGTTTGGTAAAATCTTCCAGAACCTTAAACGGCAGCAGGATGGGAGTTGGTTGGGCATAACCAGCAAAATACCCCAAGCCCTTCTTGCTCAGACCCGCGTAAAAATACGCTAAGGAGGTCAGCAGCGCAAACGCCACTGTAGTATTAATATCACTGGTTGGTGCCGCTAATTCACCTTCGGGCAGCTCAATCAGCTTCCAGGGAACAAGTGCCCCAGACCAATTTGCCACAAAAATGAACAAAAATAACGTTCCGACAAACGGCACCCAGGGACGATACTCCTTCTCCCCGATCTGATTTTTGGCTATATCCCGCAGAAATTCCAGGGCATACTCCATAAAATTTTGGAGACCACTGGGAACTCGCTGAATGTTACGAGTAGCAGCAATCGAGGCAATAATCAGAATGGCAATCACGATCCAGGAGGTAATAAACACCTGACCATGAACCTTTAAATTACCGATATGCCAATACAGATGCTGACCAACTTCTAATTCAGCAAGGGGGAAAGCATTATAGAACGCCAAACCATCTATCATTTCCATCCGGAGATTTCCCCAGCTATCTTCTATCCTTTGGTTGAAACGACTACACAGATACTATTGGCAATTGTCTATCGAACAATTGCTGAGTCTGTTTCCTGCTTCATCCAAAGGAGTTGTCTCCTTTGTCCACAGGCGTTAAGTTCGGGTGTAGCCCACCCTACTGTTTGGATGCGTTGGCTGCGCTGACAACAGGCACTTACTTCGACGTAGGCAACAAGGTGCTTTGCAGCATATAAGCGATGACTGCCGCTTTATACGTCAGAAATCCTAAAAATATGGGCAGAATGCGTAAACTCTGCCATTGACTGGCAACGACTAATAGCCCAATCAATAAAGCCAACCGAGTCGAACTCGGACGTCTCTTTTGGGCACCTAACCGCTCAACGTCTTTCGCCAACATTCTCAAGTAAACCACACCAACGCACGCCCCGATCAAATAATTCAAGGCGATGTTGAGGGAGTAAAAAATCCAGACAGAGACAAAAATTACCCCTGTCATTGCCAGAGTGACTGACAACAACGTTTGTTTAAGTTGGTAGTACTCTTGCATTGAGGAATTTTCAGGGGAAGTCTGAGAACTCCCTGGCGGACTTTCCTCCAGTGTGGGCTTAGGTTGTACAGAGTTGTCTGACAAGTTCACAGGCAGCAGCAAACGCTAGTCCATCAAAATTGGCTGGATCGCATCTAGCCATAGGCGATCATACCACGCACCAGTAACATTACTTAAAACATTTTTAATCGTTATTAGTCATTGGTCATTGGTCATTGGTCATTGGTCATTGGTCATTGGTCCTTTCCTTGCCCATCTCCCCCTACATAAGAAATGGGGTTTGGAGACCAAACCCCTACAACCCCATCTCCCTCATCTTCCCTATCTCCCAAATCCCCCCCCCATTCTCCTTTCCCTACAATAGATGTAGACCGTTACATAAGATCTACCCAAATCTGTCCACTTATGGACACATCTGGAACTTACTTCCTGCTTCACTCTGGCGGTGTCGGCACCTTCCCAGTCCACAGGCTAACACCACCTAACTGGCGGCTATCTCTCTCACCTACCTAGCTGTGGTTTTTGGCTGGATAGGTATACCAATAAAGTATACATACTCTTAGCAGACCCATTCTCTCAGAACAAATCTCTACCCAATTTTGGGCAATAATGGGTAAAGGTTTCCAGCCTTTTGGTTACAGCTAATCACCCTTCAGGATTCAAATCGTAATGCCAAAACTCGCCTACCTCGACTGTCAGAGTGGAATTGCTGGTGATATGTGCTTGGGGGCACTCGTGGCAACAGGAGTGCCGTTAGAGTATTTAAGTGAAAAGTTAAAAGGGCTAGGAATTGATAATGAGTATCGGTTAGGGTTCCAATCAGTTCACCGCCAAGGTCAATTAGCCACTAAAGTCCATGTGAATTTGCTCCATCAAACGGATCACCATGATCACGCTGAACCGTCAGACCATGAGCATAGCCGACACCTGGCAGATATTGAACACCTGATTACCACCGCTGGACTACCCTCACAAGTCGTTGATTGGAGTTTGGCAATCTTTCGCAACTTAGCAGAGGCAGAAGGGGCTGTTCACGGGATGGCACCCGAAGCCGTGCATTTCCATGAAGTGGGCGCGACAGATGCCTTAGTGGATATTGTCGGTACGTGTTTAGGGTTGGATTGGTTGGGTATTGACCGACTCTACTGTTCTCCCTTACCCACAGGCGGTGGTACAGTACAAGCTGCCCATGGTCGATTGCCTGTTCCGGTTCCGGCCGTTTTGAAATTGTGGGAATCTCGGCAAGTCCCTATTTATAGTAACGGCATCGATCGCGAATTGGTCACGCCCACGGGTGCAGCGATTGCTGTCACTCTTGCTACTCAATTTGGACCGCCTCCGGCGATGATTATTCATAAGATTGGTCATGGTGCGGGAACCAGTGAATTAGCGATTCCGAATATCCTGCGACTCTGGATTGGAGAAGCCTCCGAGTTTGGTATTCAGCTTCAGGGAGGAGATACAGCTAATCTCATCAATGAGAACCCTTGCCAAGAAACCGTTTGTGTGATAGAAACCCAAATTGATGACTTAAATCCCCAAGTGATTGGGTATGTCTTCGAGGTGCTATTTAATGCTGGGGCGTTGGATGTATTTACCCAAGCCATTGGCATGAAAAAATCTCGTCCTGGGATATTACTCACAGTGATTTGCCCACCGGAAAAATTAACCGTTTGTGAAGATATTTTATTTAGGGAAACCACAACCCTGGGTATTCGCCACTTTACTCAGCAACGCACAATTCTACAACGGGCAATCGAGCGAGTCGAGACGAAGTATGGAGTGGTGCGGGTAAAGGTGGCTAGTCGCGCCTCAGGAGTACAAAACGCCATCGCCAACGTCCAACCTGAATATGAAGACTGTGCCGCGATCGCACGAGACTATAATTTATCGTGGCGGGAGGTACATCAACTAGCACTCGATGCCTGGTATCGTGCCAATAATCCACCATTGACCTAAGTCAGGGGTGTCGGGTGTCGGGTGTCGGGTGTCGGGTGTGGGGAAGATGGGGGAGCTGGGGGAGCTGGGGGAGCTGGGGGAGTAAACGAATGACGAATGACAAATGACGAATGACAATCTCCACCGTTAACTTTTATTGTGTCCACCTACTTAACTCAAATGGGATTGCTCTGTTCTTGGTAAACATCAAGATTTAATTGATTGTTTTGTTGCGATCGCACGTATCCAATCGACGACATTTGCGATTAGCTGATTTGATACAAAATAGTCTAGGAAAATGGGGTCAATGTATTTGTAGGTAGTGATACAAATCCTATCCTCAAACTCGATCAATTCTGTAATAAATGTATCCCTGTAGGGGCAACGCAAGGTGTTAACTTAAGCCACAACCCCCTCACCCCCAGCCCCTCTCCCACCAGGGGAGAGGGGGGCAATAAAGGTGTTATATTCCAGACATAGCCAGCTACATTCACCAAGAGAAGCTTATAATAATCCCAATATAATAATCTGAAATAATGAAAGCCTTTATTAGTCATAGCAGTATCGATAAACCCTTCGTTGAGCGTCTGGCAACGGATTTACGCACCCGCGAAGGGATTGATGCTTGGTTGGATAAATGGGAGATTCTCCCCGGTAATAGAATACCCGATAAACTTGAAGAAGGGTTAGCCAATGCAGGTATTCTGGTTCTGGTTCTCTCCCCCGATAGTGTCAACTCCCAGTGGGTGAGTTATGAGAAAGATGCATGGCTGATGGCACAAGTTGAGGAGGAAAAACGGGCGAAACTTGAGTCACGGACTCCCAGCCGCCGCCTCATTCCGGTTCTTTATAAAGATTGCCAAAAGCCGTTTTTTCTCCAATCTTTTCTCCACGTTAGTATTAATGACGACAACTATGAGCAGGGATTTCAACAACTAATCCGAGGGATGCGGGGGGAGTCAGGAAAGCCGCCGCTTAAGGGTGAGACGACGCCTGCGCCTGTTTCGGCTTCACCCCCAGCCCAGGTGTCATCCGGTGTTGCACCGAGAATTCTGGCGTTTAAGCTGCTCAAATGCCTGCTTCCGGCTCAGTTTGATGAGGTGATTTTCTACTATGAGGTGGATGAGTCGCAACTGCCAATGAATGTGGCACAGGTGCAAAAAGCCAAGGAGATTATTAAATTGGCGAGTCAAAAAGACGGCGAGTCGCTGTCAGGACTGCTAGACTCGATTTATCAAGCGGCTCCACATTTGAAGAGGTAGGGTGAGTCATGTCCGGTTGAATACTTAGGACTTACGAATAGTCTCTATCTGTAGGGTGTGTTAGCGTAGCGTAACGCACCATTTCAACGATAGATAGATGGTGTAGCTGCGTAAGTTCTAATACTTACAGTTGGGTAGTGCTGTCTATAGCAGAATCTGTCAGGGCTCGCGTCAGGAACTCTAGCCAGTAGTGGGCTGACACAACTAAAATTGTGGAAGAGATTTGACGGTGAAATTGGGCGGACATTGGTTGGGTAAAAGGGCGCACGCCGTGCGCCCCTACAAATGACATCATAGAAGGTAAGTTGGTATCAGGTGGATAGGGTTGAATGGAGGGTCGAGGCGAACTACTACAGCGTCTGAAAAGGCTGAATCCGGCTCAATTTGAGGAAGTGCTGTTCCGGTTGGGAATTGACCCGGCGATTATTCCTAGCCCGTTTGCTGAACAATCGCTGCGAGCTATCCGAGTTATTCAACGGCTGGAGCAAGAGTCAGAGGGAGTTGAACGCCTCAATCAAATCCTGGCTGAATCGGCTATTTCGATTATTGGTGAGCAATATATCGGCTACGAGATAGAAGCTCAAGTTAAGGGAATTGTTCATGAGTATCTCCAGCAGCCCTTTGAAGGGCGGGAGGATGAGCAGCGTCAGCTTGATGAGTTTGTGCAGCACAATTCTAGGGGGGTGCTGTTAGTAACGGGTGCGGCGGGTTTTGGCAAATCGGCTCTGTTGTCTCATTGGCAACAAACCCAGCAGGAAGATTGTTTCATCGCCTATCACTGCTTTAGTTATCGTTACCAGAAAACGCGCTCCGTGTCTGAAGCCTATCGCCATCTGCTCAAACAACTCTATCTGTATCACAACATTAGGAATGGGCAGTTTCCTAATGAGCCAAATCGGATGCGGGATATCCTGGTGGGGATGCTGGAGAAACCTGTCTCGCCAGAGGGTAAGCGTCTGGTGATTGTGTTGGATGGGTTGGATGAGGCGTCAGAAACGTTGGAGCCGTTTTTTACCAGGCTTCCGGATGGCGTGTTTGTGATTGCTTCAGCACGCGCTGAGTCAGAGGATGAGCCGGAATACCTGCGGAATTGGACAGATAATGCTCAGAGATTGTATCTGAAGCGGTTACGCCGTGAAGCAATTCCCAAGTGGCTAGGGCAAATTAGGGAGTTGGTGACGTATAGCCAGAATCAGGATTTTGTTCAACGGCTGGATGAGATAACTGGAGGATTCCCGCTTTACCTGCGTTATCTGATTGATGAATTGAGACAGGCGGCAATAAAGCGTCAGGATGTGCAGGGGGTACTCCGGAATAGTCCCGGTGGGTTCAAAGCTTATGTGAAAGAACAGTTTCGCCAACTTGCCCAAGTTGAGGAGATTAAGCGACAACGGGAAGTGCGGGAGTTGTTTGCCTTGCTGTCAGTGGCGTTGGGAGCGTTATCCGAGGATGATATTGAAGAGTTGACTGAGTTGAATGCCTGGGATTTAGCCGATTTACCCTGGCAGGCGACACGGTGGTTTAGTATTCAAACGGGTTGTTATAGTTTTGCTCACCCCTTACTCGCCCAGGAGTTTAAAGGGGCGCTGGGGCGTCAGGCTGGTTTGGCGGAAAATAAGTTAATTGACTACTGTGCCAAATGGCAGGAACTGGAGCGTTCGGATTATGGATTACGATATTATGCCGAACATTTGGGATTGGCAAAGCGGTGGCAGGAATTGTATGAATTGGCTCGTAATCAGGAATATGTCACCGCTCAACGGCAGCATTTACCGGAACAGCCGGATTTGCCTCTAAAGACGGTGCAGATAGCGTTGTCAGGTGCAGCCGAAACCGATGATGCAGGTGGGATGGCAGAGTTTCTGCTGGTACACGCAGAGCGAGTGATGCAAATTGCTCAAGAGTCACCTCTGGATATATTGCGATTAGGTAGTATCGATGGAGCCTTGGCATTGGCGGAGAAGTTTGAACCGGAACGCTGTGTTCTGTGGTATCTGCTGCTGGCATGGGAGTTGGCAAAAGATGCCAGCCAGGATGGGGAGAAAAGGGAACAAGCGCGGGAAATATTGGAGCGATTACAGCAGAAGAATTTGCCCCGTTTGTCAGAATCTTGGATGAAGGATTTTGCTGTTTACTGGCTGACGTATCTATTGACAGCAACAAAAGGGTCGTTTACGGGGCTGTCAAAGCGAATTTTAGGTGATGATAGTCTCGCCAATCTGTGCCAGAACCTGGTCGAAGCGAGTAACTTCAGCGCCGCCATCCACACCGCACAGCAAATTAAGGATTCCTACCGTCGGGCAAAGGCGCTGGTTGAGATTGCCAAAGCACAGGCACAGGCAGGAAACTTCACCGCCGCTATCCACACCGCACAGCAAATTGAGTATTTCTACTTCCGGGCAAAGGCGCTGGTTGAGATTGCCAAAGCACAGCCAACAGCAGAAAATTTCACCGCCGCTATCCACACCGCACAGCAAATTGAGTATTCCGACAAACGGGAATTGGCGCTGGTTGAGATTGCCAAAGCACAGGCACAGGCAGAAAACTTTACCGCCGCCATCCACACCGCCCAGCAAATTGATCCTTATTCCGAAGATCAGCAAAAGGCGCTGGTTGAGATTGCTAAAGCCCAGGCACAGGCAGGAAACTTCACCGCCGCCATCCACACCGCACAGCAAATTGATGATTATTTCGACGATTGGTCATGGTGGCGGCTTAAGCGGGAATTGACGAGGTTTAGGGAGGACTACCGGGCAGAGGCACTGCTTGAGATTGCTAAAGCCCAGGCACAGGCAGAAAACTTCACCGCCGCTATCCACACCGCACAGCAAATTGAGTATTTCTACTTCCGGGCAAAGGCGCTGCTTGAGATTGCCAAAGCACAGCCAACAGCAGAAAATTTCACCGCCGCCATCCACACCGCTCAGCAAATTAAGGATTCCGACAAACGGGCAAAGGCGCTGGTTGAGATTGCTAAAGCACAGGCACAGGCAGAAAACTTCACCGCCGCCATCCACACCGCTCAGCAAATTGGGGATTCCAAAGACCGGGCAAAGGCGCTGGCTGAGATTGCCAAAGCACAGCCAACAGCAAAAAATTTCACCGCCGCCATCAAAACCGCTCAGCAAATTAAGGATTCCGACAACCGGGAATTGGCGCTGGCTGAGATTGCTAAAGCACAGCCAACACCAGAAAACTTCACCGCCGCCATCCACACCGCACAGCAAATTAAGGATTCCAAAGACCGGGCAAAGGCGCTGGTTGAGATTGCCACAGCACAGGCACAGGCAGAAAACTTCACCGCCGCCATCCACACCGCACAGCTAATTGAGGATTCCTACAAACGGGCAGAGGCGCTGGTTGAGATTGCCAAAGCACAGCCAACAGCAGAAAATTTCACCGCCGCTATCCACACCGCTCAGCAAATTAAGGATTCCTACTTACGGGCAGAGGTGCTGGTTGAGATTGTCCAAGCCCAGGCACAGGCAGAAAATTTCACCGCCGCCATCCACACCGCTCAGCAAATTAAGGATTCCAAAGACCCGGTAGAGGCGATGCTTGAGGGGGATACCTTCGAGGAGTCCTTAAAACTTACCTTAAAACGCCTAAAGTCACTGACTGCTGAGTGTTTAGCTGAGTATTCAAAAGACCAGGAGCAAATTAAGTATTTCTCCGACCGGGCAAAGGCGATGCTTGAGATTGCCAAAGCCCAGCCAACGGCAGAAAACTTCTCCGCCGCCATCCACACCGCACAGCAAATTGAGGATTCCTACGACCGGGCATTGGTGCTGGTTGAGATTGTCAAAGCCCAGGCACAGGCAGAAAAATTCACCGCCGCCATCCACACCGCTCAGCAAATTGGGGATTCCAAAGACCGGGCAAAGGCGATGCTTGAGATTGCTAAAGCACAGCCAACACCAGAAAACTTCACCGCCGCCATCCACACCGCTCAGCAAATTGAGGGTTACTATGATCGGGAATTGGCGCTGCGTGAGGTTGCCAAAGCACAGGTAGAAAACAAATGCATTGAACAGGCACTTTTAACCGCCGAGAAAATTCTCATGAACCGCAATGAACACCTTCCCGATATCGCGGCTACTTCTGTCAAAACAGGCGATAAAGAAAACTTCAAGCGTCTGTTGATTCCCTGTGCTTATTATCTAGATGCCGCCTATAAAATGTGTGGACATCTCGCCCAACTGTATCCAAATCAATTATCAGATATTGCCAAAATTGTCAATACATTTACCTTGAGTTCAACCTAGTGCAAGAAGGCAGGAGGCAGGAGGCAGGAGGCAGAAGGGGAGAAGGCTTATACAATAAGACTTTGCACCTTTTTTAACTGGAGAGTTACTTCCGCCGCGCTGGTCTAGAATCTAGTGAATTCATCAACAAACCAAACTTATGCCCAAACAAGACCCCGCCAAATTAAAAAAAGTCTCAGTCAGCCTCCCGTTTGGCATTGGCGGTGCGGAATGGGAAGCCGATGAAACCGAACGCAAAGCCGCTTGGTCACTCTACGTTGAACTCGTCACTCGCATCACGGTACAATCCCTAGAAGCCGACAAAGGACTGCTGCGAGAAGCGCTCAATTCTCTCTATAGTATGTTTGCAATTACCCGGCAAATCCTCAGAGACGCGGGTCCGGATGTTGGCATATCCTCTAAATCCGTTGGCGGAATTGCGATTGCCGTTCTTAATCAAGGATTGCGCCCATTTCTATCAAAATGGCATCCCTTATTACAAACCTGGGAAGCCCAGAAACCTGCCACAACGAGTCCTAAACAGCATGAGAAAAATTGGTCGTTAGAACCTCAGATGCATGAGGAGTTGTTAATACTGGGAAAGGAGTTACAGCAATATGCTGAGGCGTTGGCGGCGATTGTGGGAGTGGAGGGATGAGGGAGCAGGGGGAGCTGGGGGAGCTGGGGGAGCAGGGGAAGCAGGGGGAGCAGGGGGAGCAGGGGGAGATGGGGGAGATGGGGGAGATGGGGGAGATGGGGAAGATGGGGGACACCTCGGCTTACCTCGGCTTCGCTCGGTAACACGCTCGGTGTGTCAGATGGGGAAGAAAATTAAAGTAGTGTCCTTTAAACTATAGTTAATTGTTGGGTTCGTTGACACTCCTCGCTCTAAAGAGACGAGGATTCTTGGTTCTCCGATCCGCCGTTAGACGACAGGATTGTTCCAATCGCCCAAGAGGGCAGGTCTCCCCAAGCGTAGTTTCCGGCGTGTCCCGCCGTACTTAATCCTTTTTGAAGGATGTTTAGACTGGCTGCGATATCTCTGTCTTCAACGTATCCACAGTTTCCACAAACATGGGTTCGTTGAGATAGAGATTTTTTGACTCGATGGTGACACTTTGGACAATCTTGAGAGGTGTAGTGCGGAGGAACTGCCACTGTCATCTTTGCGTATTTATATCCGAAGTATTCTAGCCATTGTCGAAACGTAGACCAGCCTGCGTCAGAAATAGACTTAGACAAGTGACGATTTCTTACCAACCCTTTGACATTTAAGTCTTCGTAGGCGACCAAATCGTTAGATTGGATAACGGAATATGCAACTCGCTTGCAGTATTCTTTTCGCTGCCTACTTACTCTTAAATGCTTCCGGGCATATCGTTTTCTTGCCTTATGATAATTTTTAGATTGTGGTTTGGCTCCTTTTCGGTACTTCTTAGACTTCTTGCGATTAGCACGCTTGACGTGCTTGAGAATTGAGTTCCGCCGCAAAGCCAAACTCTTTCGCCAATACACGACAATATTTGCTGAGGTCATACTTATCGATACCGTTGTTATCCATCCAGTACCGCAAGCATTTATTTCGGACAAACTGCGCTGTCCGAATTGCCTCATCAATAGCTGCGTATTGAGCCGATTTAGCTTTGATTTTGAACTCAAAGACTATCATGGTCGGCTATCTGGTTACGCTATCTACTGTAGCGTAGAATCCAAAAAGTGTGTTAAGGTCGCAACTAAAGTTGCGGAGGGCTAAACGCCTTGCTCGGTTTCATCCCTCGGATAAATCACGAGGGCTTTCACCATCGCTCATCTGTAAGAATTATGGCAGAGTATCAAAAGATCGAATATCGCATTGGCAAGGATGGCAAAATCACCGAAACCGTCATCGGTGCGACTGGATCAAGTTGTACCGAAACCACTAAAGGGATTGAAGCCGATCTCGGAGAGGTAGAAACCCAAGAATTGCTGCCAGAATACTATGAAGGTGACGAAACCCTAACCACAGATCAAACCACCACCCTGCATCAACAGTAAAAGGAGCGGTAGCATGGTTCATGACCCTAACCTCTTGGGGCTAGGTTTACTGCTGTGGTTTGTCTTAACCACTTTCCTGATTAGTCGCTTTGGTCCGAAAAAAAGACCTGAAAGCCAGTCTGTCTCAGTTGCAGACTCCGCTCAAATCGAGGAATTAGAGGCACAATGTCAACGGCTACGATATGAACTCGAAGCGCGATCGCAGCAGCTATCGACAGATATCCAAGATACCACCTTTGAACAACTACGCCCCCTACTCACCAATTATCCCACCGCTTGCCGGATGATTGAAGCCCGCCCAGATTTACCCGCTAAAAATTTAGTCGCACTTTTTACTCCATTAGAGAATCTGATCCAGAATTGGGGATATGAACCCATTGGTCAACCTTGGGAACAGATTCCCTTTAATTCTCAACTCCACCAACCTGATGTTGACGATATCACAGAAGGAGAACTGGTTTATATTCGATTTGTCGGTTATCGAGATAATGAACGAATACTCTGTCCGGCTAAAGTCAGTCGTACCCTACCAAGGGGAGTGTCACACTAGTGCAAGAAGGCAGAAGGCAGGAGGCAGAAGGCAGAAGGGCAGAAAGCTTATACCATAAGATGAGAGCACCTTTTTTAACTGGAGAGTTACTTCCGCCGCGCTGGTCTAGAGAGATGAGGGAGATGAGGGAGATGAGGGAGATGAGGGAGATGGGGAAGATGGGGAGAATGGAGAAGATGAGAGAACTTTCCTTGTCTGTGTAATCAGTGTCAATAATCTCTCACCTCCCTACCCCTATCTCTCCAATAAATCCGTGAAATCAGTGTTTTGACAAATGACCAATACAGTTGCCATTGACTTCGGGACAAGCAACACAGTTGTCAGTATACTCGAAGCTGATACCAACAATCCCCAAACCATCCGACTCGGTTCACTCTCGCGCCTGTTTAAAACGACTTCCGGTGAGCCAGATATTCCTGTCATTCCTACCCTAGTTTTTATCAAGGATAATAATCAAATACTTCTGGGAGAACAAGTCCGTTCCCAGCGCTTAGGACAATCCCAACCGAGTCGCTTTTTCAAAGGCTTTAAACGAGATTTAGCGGCTGATTTTCAACCGCCTCCCCGTCTGATTAATGGTGAATCTTACACCGCTGAATCAGTTTCCGAACAATTTATCCAAACTATCTGGCAGCAATTAAAGGCGCAAAAAATCAACCCCTCTCAACTCATTTTAACCGTACCTGTGGGCGCATTCGAGCGCTATTTAGATTGGTTTCGTGAGGTGGCACGTCGCCTGGATGTGGAACAAATTAAACTGGTGGATGAATCCACAGCAGCGGCGTTAGGCTATGCGGTACAGCGTCCCAGTTCCTTGGTATTGGTGGTGGATTTTGGTGGTGGCACACTGGATTTAAGTTTAGTTCGTACTGCGCCACAATTGGATGCAGCCAAGCGCGATGGCGAAACGGTATTACGGGCAGAAGTATTAGCCAAATCCGATGCTTATGTCGGCGGCGAAGATGTGGATAGTTGGATTGTTGAAGACTATTTGCATCAGCAAGGATGGTCAAGGGAAGACATTGGTGAGGTGGGGTGGCAGAATTTATTGGAGTTAGCTGAACGGTTGAAGATTCGCTTATCGAGTCATCAGGAGGCGAAGGAAAGTTGGTTAGATGAGGAGACATTCACCTCATACAACTTGCAACTAGATCGGGATAAGTTAGAAGAAATTCTGGAAAATAGGCAGTTTTTGGAACAATTGCGGGAAGCGTTGGATGAAGTCTTAACGATCGCCTTAGGCAAAGGGATTAGTAAGAGTGATATTGAACAGGTGTTATTGGTTGGGGGGAGTTGTTTAATTCCCGCTGTCCAGCAGTTGATGCAGTCCTATTTTGGCAAGACGAAAGTTAAGTTAGATAAGCCTTTTGAAGCCGTGGCATACGGGGCGTTGGCATTAAATCAAGTAGCGAGTGTGGATGATTATTTACGCCACAGTTACGCCATTCGCTTATGGGAACCTTATGCGAAAACCTATTCCTATTTCACCTTATTTGAAAAAGGGATGCAATATCCCTGTGAACGTGGCGAACCGTTAACCTTACAAGTCGCCCTGGAAGGACAACGGGAAATTCGCTTAGATATTGGCGAAGTGGCAGAAATGGCACAAGCTGAAGTGACCTATGATACTCTGGGACGAATGACCAGTAGTCAGTTATCCAAGCAAGCCGCCTATCGTTCCTTGGATAGCGATCGCGAACAGGTTTGTGTGGCACATTTAGATCCACCGGGACAGGTGGGAGTTGACCGAATTTCCGTTCAATTTGAGGTAGATGAACGGCGGGTGCTAGTGGCGACAGTGAAGGATTTACAGACGGGGAAACTGTTAGTTGAAAAAAGTGCGATCGCCAAATTACAGTAGTGGTGGGGTTAGAGAGATTGTAGAGACGTTGCATGCAACGTCTCTACATAAATGATGTGTCCTAACAGCTATGGCGGTTGCTATAAAAAGCGCTTTTATGACGCGCTCACTTTTTTTAAACCACAACACGAGGAAGTCGATGTTTGAAGCCACAAAGGATTTCCCAGGATATTGTATTTAACGCTATTGCCCAGTCATCGGCAGAAATTTGCTTATCCCCATCTCGTCCAATCAAGGTGACAATTTCACCAACTTGTAAATCGGGAATATTACTCACATCCAGCATCAGTTGATCCATAGTAATCGCCCCAATCTGGGACACCCTTTGACCGCGAATTAATCCGGTCATTTTATTGGAGAGATTCCGGGGAACGCCATCAGCGTAACCAATCCCAACCACTGCCAACCGTAACGGTTGCTGGGCGATAAACTTATAGCCATAACTCACCCCCGTTCCTGCTGGTATTGTTTTCACTTGAGTCACCCGTGTTTTCACTTGCATGACGGGTTTGAGATTGACTTTTTGGTGTAAATGTGGTGCGGGATAGAGTCCATAAAGGGCTAATCCGACTCGTACCCAATCGTAATGCAAGGCGGGGTCAGTTAATGTGGCGGCGGAGTTGGCTAAGTGTAAACGAGGGGGGACAATATTCGCGGCGTGAAGTTCGGCAATCGCCGCTTCAAATCGCTGATGCTGTTGGTTCATCACCGTGAAATCTGGACTATCAGCGGTGGCGAAATGGGAATAGACGCTGGCGAGTTCTAAATGGGGTAATCGCTGGACTAATTGGACAAACTCGGTGGCTTGTTGCCAAGGCATTCCCAAGCGAGACATCCCGGTATCGATATTGAGATGAACGGGTAAGGGGATTTGACAACAACTGAGGGTATCAGAAAACACCAAAGCCTGTTGGGGTGTACAAATCGTAGGTTGTAAATGCCAATGGGCGATCGCACGTACTTGTTCCGGGGTATTGGTAGCCCCTAAAATCACGATGGGCGCGTCAATGCCCGCTTCTCGCAGTTGAATCCCTTCTTCTATCGTGGCGACACACAATCCATAGGCACCTGTGGCGAGTGCGGTTTGGGCTACCATGATTGCACCATGTCCGTAAGCGTCTGCTTTCACCACCGCCATGAGTTGAGTTTGGGCAGACAAAAGCTGCTTTAATTGATTGAGGTTATGGGTAAGTGCCGCGCGATCGATTTCAACCCAGGCGCGTTCGGTTAATCCGCCAGAGACTTGCCAGATGTTGGGATGCTCAACGCCTAACGGCATCAAAGGTAATCGCACGAGGATACCGGGTAAAAACAAATTAATGTCTATTGAGGTGCTCAACGCCTAATGGCATCAAAGGTAATCGCACTAGATAAACCAAGACCTAGATATCCTAGTTTAGATGCTGCGTACTCAACGCCTAATGGCATCAAAGGTAATAGCAGTGCTCAACGCCTAACGGCATCAAAGGTAATCGCACCGCGATCGCTAGACCCCTTAAATCATAATGGCTGCCAATCGATTTTGCAAGCAGGTTGACATCAAAATCTTAAGGGCACGATACTATCGTGCCCCTACCCCATCAACCATCTTCATCTATCTTCGCGGTGAAAATCAAACGATTGTTGTCGAAGATTTAGCCGTGAAGAATATGATGAAAAACCACAAGTTGGCTCAAGCAATGAGAAATGCAAGCTGGAGCGAACTGGTTAGACAGTTAGAATACAAGTGCCAGTGGTACGGTCGATTACTGGTTAAGATTGACCGATCAGGGGGTTAGGGGGAATGGAGAAGGGGTTAGGGAATGAGGGGAAAAATTCCACCCTTATCGCTGCAAATAAATAATCTTTGCCATTTCCCGATCCAACGCCGCACGAGTTCTGCCCACCTTAATAATATAAGAGGGGAACCGCTGCTCCAACAGAATCGGCATTCCGGGACTAATTCCCATCGCCATCAACTTCTGTAACGTCATCTCATCCTTTGTCTTCAAAGCAGCAACGGTGCCGCTATTACCCCGTTTAACTGATGCTAGTGCAATCATTTAAATCGTCACTCCTAATACATTTAACAAACTATTGACCAGATATCCCACAAAAAAGGCAAAGGGAAAAATAAATGCCACAATCGCCCAGGTTATTTTCGCCCCCCGCTCTTTCAACATGACTTGCAGTTGGGCAATACAAGGTAAAAACAGGGTCAATACAATCGCTGTCACCACCAACTGATTCCCGGTAAAAATTCCCTCTTGTTGCATATCAAATAACCCAGCCGCGCCGTAATCCCGCCGGAAGAAGCCATATAAAAATATGGGCGCTGCTTCTCTGGGCAATCCTAACCCTAAAGCAATCGGCTCAATCCCCTGAATAATCCAACCAAACAACCCGGTCAAACGCCCAAGCCAAATAATCACCGATGCCCAAATAAATAGAGGCAAAATCTCCAAAAAATACCACTTCATTCTGAGATAGGTTTTCACCAGAATGTTTTGCAGTTTGGGAAAGCGCAAGGGAGGAATTTCCATGTAAAAACTAGCTGGGTTTCCCGGAAGCAGTCGGGCGCTGACAAAGCCCGTAATCATGAAAATTGCCCCAATTACTCCCCCCCAAATCAACAACGCGGCAGGTTTTTGGGCTAACAATCCCACAATCACCCCCCACTGTGCTGCACAGGGAATGGCTAAGGAGAGTAAAAATGTGGCAATCAACCGTTCCCGTGTCGTCTCCAGGGTGCGGGTGACTAAGGTTGCCATGGTGTCACAGCCCAATCCTAATACAATCGGAATGACCGATCGCCCCGATAACCCGATCGCTTTAAACAGGTTATCCAGCATCAAGGATAATCGCGGCAGATAACCACTGTCTTCTAAGAAGGAAAACATTAAAAAGAAGGTAGCAACCACAGGTAAGACAATCGCCACCGCATAGCGAATCCCTAGGGTAATAATCCCGTAATCGTGGGCAATTAAATCCTGTAAGGGTTGCCAGGGTAAAATTACCGCTGCCGTTTGGTTGACAACGGGATTAATGTATGTCTCAAAGAAGGTTTCAATGGTATCCACCATCGTCCCCGCGCCGAATTCGCCGACAAATTTGTAAACCCCGTAATAGAGAATCACTAGCAAAATCGGAAATCCTGTCCACGGATTCACCGTGAGTTGGTGCAGTCGTTCCGCTAACGGGGTTTTCCCTTGATTCGATTCGCTGAGGGCAGTTTGTTCGATCGCCCACGCCCGTTGCTGACGCGCCTTAGCAATGGCAGAAATTAACGGTTCATCCAACTGACTCTCAGCATCGGCGATCGCGGCTTGAATTTCTGCTTCTGTCCCCTGAATCTGAAGCTGTTGCCAAAGTGCCGGATCTTTTTGCAACAGGAGTAAGGCAATACTGCGCCGAGACAGGGGATAATCCTGGGATAGCGACAATCGTGATAACAACGACTCCAGTTTCGCGATCGCCCCCTCAATAGGTTCCGGATAAGCAACCTGACTTAACATAATCATCCACCTTATATTTCAAATCTCGTAAACCAACATTCAGTGCCGCTGCCATGGTGACAACCGGAATCCCTAATTCCATCTCCAGGTGATCCCGGTGAATCTGAATCCCCAGTTGTTCGGCTTCATCAATCATGTTGACGGCTAACAGCACCGGTAAACCCGCTTCAATTAGCTGAAACGTCAAGGGAAGCATCCGCCCTAAGTTTTTGGCATCGACGACATGAATCACCACGTCTACGGATTCACTGAGTAATAAATCCCGCGACACTTTTTCCTCTTCGGTAATCGGGAGTAGGGAATACATTCCTGGCGTATCCACCACCGCAAACAGGCGATCTCCAACCGTCATCTGACCCCTGGAGACTTCCACCGTTGTACCGGGATAGTTAGACACGGTGACATAGGTTCCCGTCAGGGCATTAAACAGAACGCTTTTACCCACATTGGGCATCCCCACCAACGCGACTTGGGGAATCGATTCAGTTTTCAGCAGTGATGGTTGTGGTGATTTGCTCCACCATTTCCAGCCAGCCCCTCTTTTGGGCTTACGGTGACAGGTGTTCTGACATTTGTGACATTCCATATCGTCTTGACTCCAATGATAGGATGCGAATTCTGCAACTTGTTAAAAGTAATTCTCATTAACTTTAGTCAATAATGACCTAGATTTCTGTATCAGGTCTACCTTTTATAAAAGCTTAATATTTGGGGGAAGAGGAACCTCTCTTCGCTGAGATTCATTGATCGGAGCTTGACGCGAAGCCTTCTTCCTTGTCCTGATCAAAGTTTAAACCTATTATCTCAGTCTGACAAGATAAATAAAAGCTGAAACAGATTCTCTTTAGTGTTCCAGGGATTGGCGGCAATGGGGCGTTGGCTAGGTACGAAATATATAGTAATTTACCGAAATATTTTTTAATAAATGTTGAGAATAAGTAGGTTGGTGGAAATAAACTTAACTAGATTAAGTTATGTAAACAAGCCTCAAACCCTTACTGTTCCCTGTTAAGAGTTCCCTAATCTCCACCGCCCGCCTTTAATTGTGTCCACCTACTTAAGTCACTTGAACTTGAAGTCGGGTGGGCAAGAATCATCAACCTGGAAATGCTCAGGTTATCGAGAGAGTGTTATTGCCCACCTCAATCATCTGTACACCGTCACCCTTTCACCCCATCACTCCCTCTTTGGTGAACTGATGGGTACTTGCAGCCAAATTGCCCTAGGATGACGAGTGACTTGTCGTATACCGTTGTTCTGCCAGATCTCGGATCAGAGACAAGCGATTATAGAGATAGTCATTCAAAATATGCATTTCCTCTGAGTTCAGACCTCGCTCTTGTTTGAATTGCTTGAGTATCCACTGAACGAGACTAGCATCGTCAAGTTTCAGTAGCAGGTTAGTTTGAGTCGTTTCAATTAAAGACCACAACTGACGCAGCATTGTGGGAGTCATACAATCTCCTTCCTTAGGTAAAGTGGCAGCAGCCGAGAAATAAAGCTGGTTTTCCAGCGCCGTGTCGTGATCCGGCAAAGAACACGACTCCTTTAAGAATTACTTAAGGATTGCTTGTTTTTTTTACCATAACTCATCTGGCTCCACCAACTCACGATTGTAGTGATGTTGATACAAGAGTTACCAAAGCCTTAACAAACTGAAAAAATACTTGATAAAGCCGACCTATCGATTGACTAAGTAGTCGGACAAAAGTCAACGGGATTGTATTAAATTTTGTAAATCCCCCTCAAACCCTGACGGCAAGCTCAGATCCATGCTCCTCTCTACTCTCGTATTGGATTCACCCTCCTAATCTGGGATCGTTATTAATTCTTGCGATCGCAGATCGTTGCGGTCGGTCAAGCTCAAAATGAATTTTTTGAGCCGGGAAGTAAATCGCCTGATATGCCTGAATTGTTTCTGATGGAGACAATCCTTCTTGTGAACGAGTAATCGCCCGTTCTAGGGCTGTCTCAAAGCTGCAATCAATCAAACCCGATATTGTAGATTGCTCCTTCTGACCAGATTAAGTCTAATTCTTCAGTCTGAAAAGGAAGATTTTCCATGGAACCAACACTACCATTGACTCTATCCTGAATATTTAATTTACGGGCGTTAATATTGAATAGATCTATAAAGATAGGAAATAAATCGATGCCTGTAATATGCCCGGACGTATAATTAGCCATTACCATTGTCTGACCACCGGTTCCACAACCAATATCAGCAATTTTTGATTCCTTCGTCAGATGCTCAATAAAGCTCAAAGCTTTAATAGTGATTTCGGGACTTCCCGGTCCTTGTCGTTCTAGGGTTGAAAAATATTCGCAGATTAATTGAAAATCGAATTCGTGAATTGATTTATTTTTATCGTTCATGACATTTTCATTACTAAGGGAGAAATTGCCAAGCTCTATGACTGTAAAGGTTTTAGGTTTCACTATTTTGATAGTATAGCACTACACTTTCACTTTACTAGCCTTGAGGTAGTATCTAAGCTTGCCTTTTACACAAACATCTTTTTTAGAGAATCGGGAATAGAGTTTAGAGGAATTGAGTTGATTCAGTTTCTGGAGTGAGGTCGAGGTTGCGATAGATTTGCTCAATGGGAAAACTTAGATTGATGCTTTTGAGTTCGATGGTGTCGCCTGCTTGGTAGTTAATGATCAGCCATTCGCCTGTCTCTTTTTTGTGATACAAATCGATTTCCATGCGGGTGGAACTAACTAACAAATAGTCTTGTAGGGCTGGATTATGGCGATACATTCTAAACTTGCTGCCTCTGTCATAGGCTTCGGTGCTGGGGGAAAGAACTTCAACGACTAAGCAGGGATAGGTAATGTATTGGGTTGTGGTTTTGTCGCGATCGTCGCAGGTGACGCTGACATCGGGATAGGTGTAGTTATTTGTACCGACAATGTTAATTCTCAGGTCTGAGGTGGCGGTGTCGCAGCCACTCCCTTCTAAATGAGTGGTAAACAACGTGATAAACTTGGCTGCAAGTAAGCTATGGTTTTTACTACCGCCACCCATGGCATAAACTTGACCGTCGATCAGCTCGTGTTTTTCGAGTTGCTGTTCTTCCCAAGTGAAGTATTCTTCGGGGGTTAGGGTGGGGAATTTTTCTGGGGCTGGAATCATGGTTTCGTGACCTCCTAAGTTTGTCGCTGCTTGGGGGTAGTTTAGCTCTGGGTTATTTGGGATGGTATTACGATCGCGTGAGACTTGCGGTTTCTGGATCGTAGCGAAATTGATTGATTGTTCCTGCCTTGATTTTTTCAATCACTTCTTCAATCGCTTCTAATGGCACGAGAAACCATTCTCTCGGCTGTACGGGAATGCCAAAGCGATCGCGCAATCCCACATCTAAACGAACATTATCGAAAAACTTGTGCAGGAGTGCTTCCAGTTTCTTCGGGTTGATATTAGCCAGTTTGAAGGTAGCGACGATTTCCACCTCTGCGAGTAGGTAGGTTGGGTCTTTTTTCGCGTTGGCAATTCGCTTTTTGACATCGCCGACCGTGACACCAATTTTGTGGACTAACTCATAATTCTGAACAATAAAGGGATCGTCGGATTTGCTTCTCAGCACATAGATGTAGCCCGTTGTGATATCGTCTTCGGCTTCGGTTTGAGCAAACAAAGGCAGGGAACTAAAATCAGGGTTGGTGATGCGACGACTGGTTTTGTCTTTATTTAATGCCCGTTGAAGCGATCGCAGCAATAGATTACTCTCTGTCCCGTTGTCGTAAATGACTCGTAACCTGCGGTCGGGGCGACCATAATCGCTGATAAACGGTTCACCTAGATCGGCGACGATCAACTTCTGCCCATCCAGAATAAAGAAATCCCCCTGATTGACCGTCGCATCATCCCGATATTTCAGGGTTTCTCTAGCCCCAGTTTCTAAGTCCTGTTGCACTTTTTTAAAGATGGGTTTGAACTGTCGAAAGTCCTGACAGGGGGTACGCTTAACTTTGGGTGCAGGGGCGGTATCTACCCCCAATTCCGCGAGTAGGTCTAAATCGGCATCGGTGGTGTGTTTAGGCATTGTTTTCCTCCTTCACTTTACGTTGTAGGAATGCCACCCCTTCTGCCATGCGTTTTTCCCAGGGGTCAGTTGCCGTGAGGGAGGGTAAGCGTCCCCGTTCCTGCTTAAACCGCACGGCGCGTTGGGTGAGTTCTCTGGCTTCATCAACTGAGAGGCTGACCCGCTTGGCAGCAATGACTGCCGCGACTTGCTTGAGCCGTTCTTCGCTCATGGACTTAGCTAGGATGGCGTAGGCTTCCCCAAAAGGATTAATGCGATCGATCAAATCCATGTCCAGTTCCGTGACCGAGAGGGCGAACTGCCTGATTCCGTCGATGAGGGCGGTGTTTTTCGTCCCTTCGCTATTACTGGAATTCACATTATACGTCCCACCCTTTTCATTTACGGTTTGCTTGGCTTGTTGGACGAGGTTAAGCGCCGCGATCGCGTGTTGACGAATTGTCTCTTGATCTTCGTGCTCAAATTCTGGAAACTTCTCTTTAATAATTTTGCCCATCCGCACCTGGGTTAGTTCTTCTGGCACCAGTTCTTCGTCAAATAGACCGCGCTCGATGGTAGGCTTATCTTGGACAAAAGCTGTCACCAGTTCGGTTAAGTCCTCCCGACAAACCCGTTGGGCTTCCTGGCTTTTGGGTTCAGCGAGTCCTTTAATTTCCAGTTGAATTTGTCCCGTTTCTGCATTGACTCCCACATTACACCCATGGGGGTCATACCCTCCTTCTCCGTAATCAAAGCCAGGGGTGGGTTGATTGTTGGGGTTTTTCGGTTTGAACTCGAAGCGGGGAGCAAGTACCTGTTCCATCAAGAGGCTGGCAGCAATGGCTTTGAGGGTGTCGTTGACTGCCTCAGTCACGGCAGTTTCGCTGGCATCGGGTTCAGCGATGAGGTTGGTGAAACGGGCGCGAGTTTTACCTGGGGCATCACGGGTGGCGCGACCGATGATTTGGACAATCTCGGTGAGGCTGGAACGATAACCGATGGTGAGGGCGTGTTCGCACCAAATCCAGTCGAAGCCTTCCTTTGCCATACCCAGGGCGATAATGATATCCACGCGATCGCGCTTATTTTTCTGGCTGGGGTCTTTCAGACTAGCCGTGACTTTATCTCGCTTGCTGGGGTCGTCGTCTACAAGGTCGGCAATCTTCAAGACTGTACCATCGGCGGTTTGTACCAGTTGAAACCCGGTTGCGGGGTCAGTTCCTTGCCATTCCCCCAATTCCTCGATGATGTGTTCCACTTCGCGGATTTTATCTTTGGTACTTTCACGGGAGTTGACATTGGGGATGTGAATAATCGTCTTCTCCTGGGGATTGAGAACTTCCATAATTGCGTCGGTGTAGCTTCCGGCATAGAAGTAGTAGCCGATATCCAGTTGTTTCAGATATTGATAGCCATTCAGTTGTTCGTAATAGGTGTAGGTGACGGTATCAAATCTCGCCTCGTCCTCAGGATGTAGCACCGCCTCTGCATCCCCGCGAAAATAAGAACCCGTCATAGCGACAATGTGGGTTTTGTCGCGGGTCATCAGTTGACGTATAATATCGCCTAGTTTGTTGTCGGGATTGGCGGAAATGTGGTGAAACTCATCGACGGCAATCAAGCGGTTATCCAGGGCTGCAACGCCAAATTTATCCACGGTAAAGCGAAAGGTGGCATGGGTACAGACCAGCACTTTGGCATCACTATCCAGGAATTTCCGAACTGCATCGACCTTCCCGCCGTCGGTTCCAGGTGCGTCGCAGAGGTTCCACTTGGGTACAACGAGCCAATCTGCCCAGAAGCCAAACTGACTCAGGGGTTCATTATGAAAACTTGCCCCGATGGACTTTTCCGGGACAACGATAATGGCTTGTTGTAATCCCTGGTTTTCCAGCTTATCCAGGGCGATGAACATCAAGGCGCGACTTTTACCAGACGCAGGGGGGGATTTAATCAACAGGTATTGTTCTCCCCGCTTTTGGTAAGCTCGTTCCTGCATCGGGCGCATCCCTAGCTCATTGAGGCGAGTGGACGTGCCAGCTTGGGTGTAGGTGACGGAAACGGCAGGAATCGCGATCGCGTTGTTCATAAGTTAAGCAATGGTCGGGTTCTGGGTTATCTAAAATGGTTTGTTGTAAACGCTTTACGGTTGAAGGGGAGAAAAACTGTTCCCCTGTTTCTTCATTAACACGGGCAGGCACGTTCTCGATCAAAATAATTTGACCATTCAGATTTAAGGTATAGGTTACTTCCTTCTCAACATAAGCTACTTGTGAGTTAGGGGTCATCGCTATTTAGTCTCCTTTGTAGCAAAACCAAAGCAAATTAGTATTACTCCCCTGCTAAGGCAATGGCTTGTGCAAAAACCGTCGGGCTAATGCGTAAACCCACTTGAACAAGGTTTTCTAAATCTTGTTTGACAGATGAGATATATCCCCTCTGCTTCGCCAGTATGATGACTGCTAAAGTTCCTCGAACCGGAATTTGGAGAATTTTGGCAGCTTTCCGTGCAGCTAAGTCATCAATAATGGCTTCATAGCCATCATGGTTTATGACCCAAGATAGCACCTGGCTTTCTCCTAATCCAAGATCCCAACTGGCAATCCTTGAGTCAATGTTAGTAGCAGGTTTAATGAGTGCTTGACCTGTTTCTTGCAGCCAAAGAACTGCACTGTCAGCATATCCACCTAGAAGAATCTCATTGGCAACACCTTGGGGAATGACCACTTCATCGCAGAGTTCACTGAGTAAATGAATGCGGTCAATTTTGGTCAGGCTGATGATCGGTGAGGCATTGACGACCCAACGCTTAACCACGACTGACTTCCTCTGTCAGTTCTTCGGGGGTGGTTTGAAATGGGGAAACGCTAAAGCGGTGCAAAGCTTGAAAAAACTCTTGACGACTGATTCCTGTAATTTCAGTCGCTTTGGATTGGGAAATTATCCCAACCTCGTACCACTTGACGACAGCAGCAATCAGGAGTTCTTGGGCAAATTCCTCTGGGGTACTGCGGAGGGCAGAGAAGGCACTTTCGGGTAGGTTCAGTTGAATTTGAATCATGGTGGGATGAGGTTTAGACGACTAATTTTTGGATCGGGTTATTGACGTTTGTTGGACTGTTTAGGAGGTGGTCATCGTTGTATAAAGCTCAAACAGTTTCTCTAAGCGTTCGGTGTCATTTTTGAAGCGACGACCGATGTAGATGCGCTCTAATACTTCATCATTGCGATTGTGGGCTTCTCGCACTAGGGGAAACTCTTTGTCCATGCGCTCTGGGTCGTACATATCCGCAATGGTGGCGGGGAAATACTGCTCTCGCGCTAGGAGGATGTCTTCGGCGCAACGGGTGAGGTCAGTTTTGTTTTGTTCGGTGAGGGTGGGGACGGGAAAGGTGTTGTAGCAAGTAGAAGACGTATATCTTATCCTGTCCTCAAGTTTTCCAGCTATCGCTCTTACCCAGGACAAATGCAAAGTTGAAGACACAATACTTAAAACATAAAGATTAGGTTCTTGGATTATGCTGGCTGCATTATTAATCACATAGCGTTCATCCAAGTATCCTGCTGTAATATATTCTCGTCTCTCAGAAAAAACTGTTGGTACAATAATTTGATGCGTATCACGTTTATTTATCCAAGCAAATTTATGTGGACGATAAATCGCTGTTTTTGCGCGTGTTCCAGCATTTTGGCGATAAGTTCTGACTTGTTCAACTCTATTGGCAATTTCTGCACTATCTAAAGCACTACTTACTTGCTCATCTTCAATCCATAGACACCACCTAATAGTTCCCTTAATAAACTCATTTGAACCTATGTAAGGACGGATATATTTCGCAAAGTTACCATCTTCATGAGCCACTATTTCTTCGCGTTGATTGCGGTCAAGTATTAAATTGCCACCATCTAAAGCTCCGCTTCCATCAGTTATGAAAGCATCGAAACAAATCGGCTTTTTTCTACTCCTTACAAAAATATTCTTTGCATTTAGAAGATAAGCATTAATATTGTCAGCACTTCTTGAAGTAAGTACGCCATCTTGGTCTAAAGTATAAATCCTTCGATTTTTAATGGGAGGATTAGATATACCAATTATGACAACGGAAACCCCTGCATTATGGCTTGCCAGATTAGCCCACTTAAAAGATGTGTAAGCAAATGCGATTTCTTGACCACTTTCAAAAACGAGTGACCAAAGCATAGATGCTTGAACCCCTTGGCAAATTGAATTGGTAGCAACAAAAGCACTAGCTGTAGGAGTAGATTTACTATAATCTGATGCTTTGATAAACCATCCACACACATAGTCAAGTGCTTTCCATTTTTTTGTTCTTTGTGCAAATAGAGTCCCTAAATCTTCTGTTTGCTCTTTTGTACGCCAATTACTTCCTTTATAAGGCGGATTCCCACAAATATAAGTCTCTCCCCCCTCATTCTCAAACTCAATCTCTGCCTCATCCCGCGTTTCCTGCCACAAATCTAAATCCTCTCGTTGCACCCTCACCCCCTTATCCGTCGGCGGACACAAACTCAACCAATCCAACCGCAACGCATTCCCACAGGTAATCCAATTCTCCGCTTTCAACGGCAAAAACTCCGCCAACGCCAACTTGGGTCCCCGATATAGCACATCACACTGATACTCGGCAATAATCAACGCCAACCGCGCAATCTCACAGGAAAAATGCCGAATCTCAATCCCCCGAAAATTCGTCAACGGAATCTCCGAAGCCCGATTCGCCTCCCCCCGGCGCTGGTTAATCTCCGCCTCAATTGCCCGCATCTCCTTATAGGCAATCACCAAAAAATTCCCCGACCCACAAGCCGGGTCAAACACCCGAATCCGTGCCAGCCGTTTCCGCAGATTCAGCAACTTGCGCCCATTCTCCCCTGCTGCTGCCAGTTGCTCGCGCAAATCATCCAAAAACAACGGATTCAGCACCTTGAGGATATTCGGCACACTGGTATAATGCATTCCCAACGCCCCACGCTCGTCCTCATCCGCTACCGCCTGAATCATCGAGCCGAAAATGTCGGGGTTGATCTTTGTCCAGTCGAGATTGCCTACATGAAGCAAGTAAGACCGAGCAATTCGGCTAAAGCGGGGGACGATAAGACCCTCACCCCCAGCCCCTCTCCCA
>NZ_JAVJUO010000135.1:0-3786 GCF_040220555.1 Coleofasciculus sp. C1-SOL-03 | reverse complement strand
GGTGGTGATGGATTTCGGATGGACAGGGACATTAACGGCGCCCGTGGGATTTTCCTACGGGCTTTGGGAGATATCCCCTCTCTAAGAGCTTGTCTTTTAGAGTGCATTGTTAGCATAAGTTAGCAAAATTATATCGGACATCGTAATATTAGATGTAATACATAATGTTCAACTGTCGTCTGTTATTCAGTTTCTCCCATAAATCTTGCAATGTATAGTCTCGCAAGATATTATTGGTGCGATCGCGGACTTCTTGCCATGTTTCTTGGACGATAGCACTGGCTTCTGTTATCGCGCTTGTTTTGCTATCAGAGGCTATTGCGGTTGAACCATCTAGGCAGTTAATCACATCCAATAGAGTAATTGTCCAAGGTTCCCGCGCCAGAATGTAGCCCCCTTTAGCCCCCCGTTGGCTACGGACTAAATTGCCACGTCTCAGGGTTGCCAGAAGTTGTTCTAAATAGCGATCAGGAATATGTTGTTGTGCGGCAATCTGTCGGATTTGTAAGGGTTCTCCCTGATTGTAATGACCCGTGAGTTCTAGGAGAGCCAGTAGGGTGTATTCGGTCTTACAGGAGAGTTCCACAGAAATTGATTCATGTCAGGTCAATCATTCCCAGTATACCCCGGTTTTCCGGTGGGGTTTGTTGGTTTAGATTGGCAAGGTTAAAAAACCCCGCTTACTGGCGGGGTGATAGAATTAGCGAATTTTCAGGCTAATTTTGCTGTTCGCAGAGTTGACTTAGAACGTGAACGTAGTCCTAAGAGTACCGATGACCGCATCTTCATTATCGTCATCTTGGTCAGGATTAATCAGCCAAATCACACCTGGAGTCAGCGAAATATTATCGGTAAGTTGGTACTTGTAGAAAGCTTCTACGTGATAAGGAACATCATCATCATCTCTTCGGAACTCCGCATCTGCGGTATCAGCATGTCCTAAGTAAGGTTGAGCGCCGCCAAAGATACCCAAAACGTTACCTTCTTTACCCAGGTCAGAAAAGGCTACACCAGCACCATACGTCCAGACTTCGCCATCACCGTCATCAACTAAAATGGTATCGGTGTAAGCACCATAGCCACTAATTGAAATATTTTCGCTCAGGCGGAACGCTGCTTCTATTCCGTAGCTGTTAGTAACAACTGGCGTATCTGTGTCTACTGCTAAACCTGGTCGATTGGCGAAGCGAGTACCGACAACTCCTGGACTTCCTCCACCCAAATCAAAGATGTTACTTTCATTCGTATGGTAGCCGTGGACGTAAGTCGCACCAATACCAATCCGATCGCCTAGATTAAAGTTAAGTTGAGCCAGAGCTGCGTAGTCCCCATCAAACAGACCATTTTTTTCACTGGGATTGGCAGCATCACTACCAGCTAGGTAACCAAGCGTTAAGGTACTAGGACCCAAAACCCTTTCTATCGGACCTGCACCTAGGCTAAGGGCTGCACCCGCACCACCACCGATACGGTAGATGGGACTTTCAGAAGCAAAGGCAGACAACGCACCATTACCACCGTCGAAGTCTTCAAAGAAAGGATTGAGGGTAGGAACATAGTCGCTATGAATCCCACCCGCGCCAGCTACGTAAACTTTGGAACTGCCAAAGTTAAAGTAGTACGCTAGCCAGTCTACAATGACATTATTGCCACCTGTATTTCCTATGTTGAAGGTTTGTGTACCCTCGAAACCAACACCATTAAATTGCTGAGCATTCCCAGCGGCTAGACGAGTAACCAACCGATCCTGACCCGTGAAGCTGGTATTGAGTTCTAAACGAACCCGGTCTTGGAATACGATGTTGTTGTCTTCGTCATCAAGGCTAAACTCATCGGTCAGCGCAAAGATGACTTCACCCCGTAACTTCGTCGTTGTGGAGAACTGATTATCTTCCAAGAACGCCACACGACCTTCTAGATTATCAACTCGCGCTCCTAACGTCGCCAGTTCCGCTTCAAATTCCTGAATCAGCCGCCGCAGGGTTTCTAACTCAGTCTCGTCAAAACCGCCACCAGGTATAAGACGCTCAATTTGCTGTAAACAAGCATTCAAACCAGCGGCAAATTCGTAACGAGTCAGCGCCCGATTGCCCCGGTATGTACCATCTGGATATCCAGCGATACAACCGTAGCGTTCGACTAGGCTACGTAGCGCTTCATACGCCCAGTCTCCCGGAGAAACATCCCGTAACTGACCTACACTGGTCACTTGTCCGCTGGAGTTTCCGCCTTCGTTGCTGTAGTCATTGATTTGATTTAAAATCTCAGCATCATTGGGCGTCGCCGGGACAGATTGAGCCAAGCTCGGCTGTGCCTCTGGTTTCACCTCTAGACTAGCTGGAGTTAACTGTTCCGGATTGACCGCAATTTCCTCTGAAACCGTAATATCAGCAACACCATCGAACTGAACTTCTGGCGTTGCTGTTTGAGTGTCAGCGATAGGCAGATTGGCGCTATCGGCTGCTCGTACTCCCACCGTAGATGCAACTAAGGTTACACCTAAGACCGCTGGGCTAATAAGTAGAGACTTCCACAGTAATTTCGACATCTTCTGTCCTCACACCTTTACAGAAAGAATTTGATTGCCCTTCTCGCACCATGGTACATCGTCTATTTGGCAGATGGTATTTTTTCGCTTAATTTTCAGATTCATTTTGGAACTCTTGTCCATCTGCCAGTCAGTCAGCTTTTGGCTAATAGTACCAATTATATATCTAAAAGGACTGCTTGTATTACACAAGCAGTCCTAGATGTCAAGCTTTTTAAACTGGTACTTAAGCTCTTGCCATATCCGCGTTTTACAGCTATGCGCTTAACTTGGACAGCGTTTGAGCCATCTCAAAGTCATTAGCGGTCAATCCCCCAGCATCATGGGTGGTGAGACTAATCGTCACCTTGTTATACGAAATCCCTAAATCCGGATGATGTCCAGCCGCTTCTGCTGGTTCAACAATCTTATTGACAAACGCGATCGCTTCAACAAAATCTTTGAATTGGCGAGTTGTACGTAACTCTTTCCCTTCAACCGTCCAACCGTCTAGTGATTTGACTTTTTCTTGAATCTCTGCGTCACTGAGTAACTCAGCCATTTTTTTCTCCCACCTTCAACTTAAAAAAATTCCCAAAAAACTATCCGCTCTCACGGGAAGTACCTAGATAAAATCTATAGCACTTATAGTGAGAGCGGTCTAGCGGGTCTTCTGATTGAAACCAGACTGCCGGAAGGAACTCCTTAACCAGCCCAGTTGCTCAATAAATGAGTTCTCCGAAGAGAACTGAGCTAACTGTTTAGAGAACAGCCCCGGCGCACAGCCGGCTAACTCCAATCAGATGACCCATGCTTTTACTACTATCGCTCATGGGCATCACCTCCTTAATCCCTATACGGTTTTTTAATCCGTTAGTTATCTGGTGTTTATTCACCTTTAATTAGAATAACACACCATTTAGATTTGGCAAGGGGGAGCGTAGAGACGTTGCATGCAACGTCTCTACAAACCTAATTAGAGAGCATTACCGCGAGGTAGAACTTCCTCAGGGAATTCAAACTTCTGGTGTGGTTGGTCTTGAGGCGCCAGCCAAGCCCGGACTCCTTCGTTGAGCAGAATGTTCTTGGTGTAGAATGTCTCAAATTCGGGGTCTTCGGCTGCCCGGATTTCCTGGGACACGAAGTCATACGCCCGCAGGTTCACCGCTAATCCAACGACGCCCACTGAACTCATCCACAAGCCGGTCACGGGGACAAACAGCATGAAGAAGTGTAGCCAGCGCTTGTTGGAAAAGGCA